>LVBO01000389.1 GCA_001604435.1 Synergistales bacterium Syner_01 | reverse complement strand
CGCTCAGGATTTCGTCGAGAAGCTTCGCGTCGTCCCCAAGCTCGCCCTTGAACTCGTCATAGACGGCTTTCGTCGCCTCGCGGAAGGGCGTTACGTCGGGCGTCGTCACTTCCATGCCGAGTTCCTTCAGCTTGGCGACCTGCTCGCTCTCCATCTTCGTGATCTGCTCGCGCTGATAGACGGCCGACTCCTGCGCCGCCTTGCGGATGATCTCCTTGTGTCCTTCGGGAAGCGCGTCGAACTTCGCCTTCGCGATGGCGATCATCGCGGGAGAAAATACGTGGCCGGTAAGCGCAAGGTGTTTTTGCACCTCGTACACCTTCTGGACGAAAATGATGGGCACCGGGTTCTCCTGTCCGTCGACCGTTCCCTGCTGCAGCGCGGTGAAAACCTCGCCCCACGCCATCGGTGTCGGATCCGCGCCCATGGCTCTCCACAGCGCCATGTGGATCTTGTTCTCCATGGTCCGCAGCTTCATTCCCTTCACGTCCTCGGGAGTGTTCACCGCGCGCTTGGAGTTGGTGAAATGGCGGAATCCGTTCTCATACCACGCAAGACCGGTGATGCCGATTCTGTCGAGGAGCCCCATGACATACTGTCCGATCTTGCCGTCGAGGACCGAGTATGCCTGCGCCTTGTCCTTGAAGAGGAACGGGAAGTCGAACATCATGAAGCGCTTCTCGAAGCCGCCCATGGGGCCTGTCGAACCTACATAGAGGTCGATCGTTCCGAGCTGAAGCCCCTCCAGCAGATCCCGCTCTCCCGTGCCGAGCTGGTTGTTCGGGAAGAGGGAGATTTCGATCTCGCCGTTGGTCTCCTTCTCGACAACCTCCTTGAACTTCTGCGCTCCCATGTGATACGGGTGCTGATCGCTTACGGCGTGTCCGAGTTTGAACTCGTACTTCGCCGCCTCCCCGAACGTCACGAGCGAGAAAACCATCGCACACGCCAACACCACCACAACCATGCCTTTCAACTTCATATTCCTTCCCCTCCTTACGTGAATTGGACGTCTTTTCCGCGGCGTTTACACGGAAACTTCGTCATAGGTCTTCTGACGGACCCGAACGAGGTTCGTCAGAGCCAAATTGACGGGAGTCGGCACTCCCAGCTTTTTCCCTTCGCTTACGATCGCACCGTTGATCACGTCGATCTCGGTCTGTCTGCGGTTCGTGACATCCTGCAGCATCGAAGAGCGGTTTGCCGCCGTGAGGCGGGCTACCTTCCGCGTATGTTCGACCGGATCTTCGCTCTCGATGCGAATACCCGCCGCGCGCGCAACATCGATCGCCTCTTGGACCGCCAGCATCAGCAGTTCGTCCGTCTCGGGAAATTCGACAAGTCTGCCGTTTTTGAGCCCCGTCACGGCAGTCAGCGCGTTGATGCCGACATTGACAAGCAGCTTGCCCCAGATGAGTCCGATGACGTTTTCGGAGAGTTTCACAGAAAACCCCGCCTTTTCGAACATCCCACCGACTCGCTTCAATCTGTCGCTTACCTGACCGCGCGGCTCGCCGAGAATCGTATCACCCTGTCCCGCATGACGTATCTTTCCGGGACCGAGAAGCGTGCAACCGTGTCCTGTGATCCCAGCGATAACACGTTCAGTTCCCGCTGTATCATTCAGTTTCTCCACGTTTCCGAGACCGTTTTGGAGCGTAAGCACAACGGTCTCCGGCCCTAGGAGCGCCTCGGCGCCCTTCATCGCCTCCGCCGTCGCCGTCGCCTTCACAAAGACAATGACGAGATCGGCTTTCCCCGCCTCAGCAGGTTTCATCGTCCCCCGAATGGAGCGTATGACGCGGTCGCCGCCGATTCCTTCTATCGAAAGCCCCGATGCGTTCACCGCGTCGATATGCTCCTTCCAGACGTCGACAAGCGTTACGTCGAACCCCGCCTCGGCGAGCATGCCGCCGTAGAGAGAACCCATTGCGCCGGAACCTAGGATAACAGTCTTCATCTTCTCCTCCTGTCCGAATTCTTTCATCTTGTCCACGAACGAACGGGACGCGCTATCCTTGCGTCCGTCCGCCGCCCCGATCCAACGTACAGCTTCATTTCCCGAAACCGCATCTTTTGAAGATGACGGATTCGAGGCTTTATACCCGAGCGAACGGGAAAACCTTCTCGATACATCCAGCAACAGCTCTCCGACCGCCTCGATCTTCCGGGATTCTCCGGCATAGAGGAACTTGGGAAGCGCGACGCTCAACGCGGCCACCACGTCTCCGGAATTGCCCCGAACCGGCGCGGCGATGCAGAAGAGCCCCTCCACATACTCCTCGTTGTCCCAAGCTATCTCGCGATCCCTGATCTCCCGAAGCTGGGCGAGCAGATTGTCGGTTGATGTCACGGTGTTCTCCGTGTACCTCGGAAAGGGAGATGGACCGACTATTTCGAGTATCTTCGGCTCCGGAAGCCACGCGAGAAGGATCTTTCCGAGCCCGGTACAGTACGCAGGGAAGCGCTTGCCGACCGAAAGGTCCACTTTGATGGTGGATTGGCTTTCTATCTTGTCGATGTAGATCACCCTGTCGCCGTCGAGTATGGCGAGATTGACCGCCTCGTGCGTCTTCTCGGAAAGTTCCCTGAGAAAGGGGGCGGCCTGCTGGCGAAGACCGAGGCGCTTGACGACGTCGTTGCCGATCTCGAAAAATTTAAAGCTATTCGAATACTTGTGATTGAGGGGATTCTGATTGATGTAGCCGAGATTCTTGATGGTGGACACAATACGATGGACCGTACTGCGCTCCAAGGAAAGCAGACGGCTCATTTCAGCAATTCCAAGCTCTCCGTGCGTGTCCAGAAGCTCGATAATCGCGAAAGCGCGTTCTATGGATTGGACCCCGCCCGGGGCGGTCTGCCTGCCTTCCATTCTTTTTCCTCCATATCATCCGGGAGATGCCTGCGTTCATCTTCCCGCATTGCGGAATGATATTGATTATAGTGGAATTCAGCTTCCGGGTCATTATAATAACCCGCTCTTTACCGTGTCAATAGAAAAAGAACGCAATTCCGCCAAGCCAGTAAGTTCTTTTTTTATCAAGTATGACGCAGCGAAAAAGGAGAAGAAGCGCTGGGAAGAATACGGAGGGAACCAGGAAAAGGCAGGATACGTACAATGGAATAAGTACGCCCCGAACAAGAGCCGGCGATAGCCCCGTCTATACAAAAGGACCGCATCGCCGGCGGCGTGCGGTCCTTTTGCATAGACGGCGTGCTCGAAACGGTCAGTTCCCGCCGATATGCACCGATATTTCGCGCAAAACTCCGGTCCGCAGGATACCGCCCTCTTCCTGGATGGCCTCCATTTCGTCGCGCAACTCATCGACGTATTCGTCGTCCTTAATCGAAGGAAGGTTTATCAGGACGTTCATCGCGGCGCTTTCGAGGGCGGCAAGCGCATTGGAGGCTCCCACTCCGAGGTCGCTAGCCGCGTTCGTATTCGTCTTGTCGGCAACCCGAGCGCACAGGCGAAGGACTTCAAGACAATCCGCAGCCGTCCTCCGAGGAGATTCGCACGCTCCCTTGAACGCAGTCTGTATCATCTCCCGCCGCACGGATTTCTCCTCGTCGGTACTCTTGGGCGCGGCAAAAGCATCCATAACCTTTTCGAAAGCCTTCGCGTCGATATCGATCGCTTCCAGAAGGCGCTTCCGGAGAATCTCGGATTCGGCGAGCACCTCTTTCACCTCGTGCTCGTACTCTTCATACCCCTTCTTGCCGATGGTAAGGCGGCAGACCATCGAGACCAGCGCGGCCCCGAGAGCTCCGGAGAGCGCGGCGACGCTGCCGCCTCCCGGAGCGGCCGAATCGGCGGCCAATTCGTCGGAAAATCCACCAAGGGTCATATCTCTGAGAAGTGCCACAGTACTTCCTCCTTTGCACAGTGCTTTTTTTACGAGAGAAGTTCGTTCATCCTCCAACTCTCGCCGTATCGACACTTTACAATGCTCTCAAGCAACATCCTATTTATATCACATTTCACGCGACCCAGGGCCTTTTTCTCACACTTCTTCATCGAAAGAGCGGAAAGAGCGCTTTTACGCTCTTCCGCCCTCTTGTCCGGCCGATTATTACTTTCCCGTTACGGAAAACTGTTTACTTAGAAGAGCCCTGTGATGCGGCCATTTTCGTCGATGTCTATCGACAGCGCGGCGGGCTTCTTCGGCAATCCCGGCATCGTCATGATCGATCCCGTCACCGCCACTAGGAATCCGGCCCCCGCCGACAGTCTCACTTCGCGCACCGTCACCGTGAATCCCGTCGGTCTCCCCAGCAGCGACGGGTCGTCCG
>LVBO01000001.1 GCA_001604435.1 Synergistales bacterium Syner_01 | reverse complement strand
ACCTCGGACTCCTCATCATCGACGAAGAGCATCGTTTCGGCGTCATGTCGAAGGAAAAGCTGAAACAGGCCAGGGAGAACGTCGACGTGCTCATGCTCTCCGCAACGCCCATTCCCCGGACGCTCGCCCTTTCGCTCAAGGGGCTCAGGAGCATCTCCGTGCTCAACGAAGCGCCCCACAACAGGATTCCCGTGGTCACCACCGCCGGCCCATGGAGCGCCTCCATCGTGAGGGGAGCTCTTTCAAGGGAGCTCGAAAGGGGCGGCCAGGTCTACTACGTCACCAACCGGATCTCCCGGATGCCCAAACGGCTGGCTTTTCTTCGGCGCCTCTTTCCCGACGTTTCCATCGGCATGGCGCACGGCAGAATGAAAGAAGCGGAACTTGAAGAGACGATGATGGGGTTTTACAACGGGAAAATCCAAATTCTCCTGTGCACGACGATCATCGAAAGCGGGCTCGATATCCCCGGCGCCAACACGATCGTGGTCGAAGACTGTCAGGAGCTCGGGCTTGCTCAAATGTACCAGCTCAGAGGGCGCGTCGGTCGAAGAGAAGAGGCGGCATACGCCTATTTCCTTTACCCGGAGGGGGGGCCGCTTGCCCGCGAGACGCTTGAGCGCCTCGACGCGATCACTACGCTCAACGACGAGGGGGCGGGGTACGGCCTGGCCTTGCAGGATTTGCGAATCCGCGGCAGCGGCGATCTCCTGGGAACCTCCCAGCACGGTAGCGGGCGGGGAATAGCCGATTCGCATCTGTACTGCGCCCTTCTCGAAGAGGAGATCGGCAAACTCAGGGGAGTCGTTCCCTCCGCCGCCGCGGTGAGCGCCGAGATTCCCTGCCTTGTGCCGTCGTTCTACATCCCTCAGGAGGGCATCAGGATCGCGCTCTACAGGAGATTGTTGCGCGTCGGGAGCCTCGAAGAGCTGCACGAGCTCGAAAAAGAGGTCAAGGATCGTTTCGGAACCCTTCCTGAAAGTCTTGAAAATCTTTTTTCCATATCTTTTTTACGTTCACGGGGCGGTTTTTATGGTATCTTGTCTATGGAATGTACACGAAGGGAAACAACGCTGACCGGCGAAGGTCCCCTCTTCGATTCGCTCCGGGCATGGAAGCGCTGGTCCGGGAAAGAGGGAAAACTCTCCGGCCCCGGAGGGACGAACGGGTTGCGCGACGTTCTCCTCGGACTTCGACAAATAAAGCAGGTGCTGTAGAATATGGATACTCGGTCCGGACATGTTTTTGAAGAACTTCTGACTGTTATGGCGCGCCTTCGGGGAGAGAACGGATGCCCCTGGGACAGGGAGCAGACGATGGAGACGCTCAGGACGTACATCGTCGAAGAAGCGTACGAGCTTGTGGACGCGATTTCACGGGGAGAGACGTCGGATATCGTCGAAGAAGCGGGCGATCTTTTGCTTCAGGTCGTTTTTCTCTCCCGGATTGCGGAAGACGAGGGTCGGTTCCGCATCGACGATGTTCTCCGCGGCCTGACGGAAAAACTGGTTCGCCGTCACCCGCATGTCTTCGGCGACGAGAAAGCCGATACAAGCGGCCAGGTGCTCCGGAAATGGGAAGAGATCAAGGGGTTGGAGAAGGAGCAACGGAAAAAAAAGGACACGTCGCTTCTCGCGGGAGTCCCGGAAGGATTGCCGCCGCTCGCGAAGGCGGCGCGTATTCAGTCGAAGGCCGCGCATGTGGGTTTTGACTGGGAAAAAGGGAATCTTGCTCCATTGTATGATAAAGTAGACGAGGAACTGGAGGAAATCCGGAACGCCGTCGAGTCGGGCTCGGCGGACCGGATCGAGGACGAGATGGGAGATCTGCTCTTCGCCGCGGTGAACCTGGCGCGGCATCTCGATGTCAACCCCGATTCAGCGCTCGGAAGGACGAACCGGAAATTCACGGATCGTTTCCGTATCGTCGAGTCCATGGTGCATGACAGCGGACGCCCCTGGAGCAGCTTCTCTCTTGATATGCTCGACGCATTTTGGGAACAGGCGAAAAAAGTCCCTTCGAAGGGAAACTGATCGTGTAGAGG
>LVBO01000388.1 GCA_001604435.1 Synergistales bacterium Syner_01 | reverse complement strand
GAATCCGATAGGGCTGCACAGGGTGAAAATCCTCGAACTTGAGAAGGAGCGCGGCCGCCTTCGAGTGGCGCCTCTTGAAGCGCTCGACGGCACGCCGGTTTTGGATATAAAACCCGTGCTCCGGGGCCCGGCTCCGGAACAGTGAGCGGTTGGGGTGCTATTTCTGCGAAGTGTAGGTGTTTTTCAGGAAGTAAGCATCACATGGAAGGACACCTGATATATATAGTGTAAAATGGGTGTGTCCGCAACGCTGCCGCATTCAAAACGAGCAACGGAAAAAGCCGACGAGGTCGGAGTTTCCCGTTGGAGGGGAGATACGTGTGAGAGTTTCCTCCGCCGCAAAAAACACCGCGTCTTCGACGCTCCGCAGGAACGCGGTCATCCTGTGCATGCTGCTCTTCGGAGCGTTGTTCGCATGGTTCGTCGTGGAGCGGACTGACCGGAAGATGCGGGACGAGCTGCTCTATCAGACGCGCCTGGGGGCGCATACGATAGACATCGACCAGGTTCGCGTCCTTTCAGGCACAAAAGAGGACCTGGAAACATCCGAATATCACAGCCTTCAGCGCCGGCTTTCCGTTTTCCGGGAGACTGCCGGATGCCGTTTCGTGTACCTCATGCGCCGCCGCCCGCTCAAGGGCGACGCGTCGGCGACGGAAGTCGTGTTTCTCGTCGAGGCTCAGGACGACGGAATTGAGACGACGCCGCCGGCGCAGCCGGGGGACGTCTACGAGGACGAATTCATCACCGATGAGTTCGCCGCGCTCTTCGACGGGGGAGCGCCTTTCGTCGAAGGCCCGGTGGAGGACGAGTGGGGAGTCTGGATCTCCGCCCTCGTTCCGATGATCGACCATCGAACGGGGGAGCTGCTCGCCGTTTTCGGCGCCGATTACGACGCCAAGCTCTGGAGATGGAACGTCGCCGCAGGTTCGATTCTGCCGATCTCTCTGATGCTGGTGTTGCTGCTGATATTCAGCGCTTTTTTGGTTTTGTCCCGACCTGTGGATCCGATGCCGCGCCCTGTGCTGAGGAAATTGCTGCCGACCATGGCGGTCGCTCTGCTCCTTCTGACCTCCTCCGCGGTGCTTCTTCTGTGGCATACGTATTCCGACAATCTCGACGAGCGGTTGAACTCCCTTCATGCATCGATCTCCTCCGAGTTTCAGATCGACCTGAAGAACGAGCTCTCCCTTATGGAGTCCTCGATTGCCTCTCTTGCGGAGGCCCCCCGTCTGCAATGGGCGCTTTTCGAGGGCGACGCGGAGGCGCTCTTCGTCGACTGGCTCTCCATGTTCGCCCGTTTACGACGGGAATACGGCGTACGCACCTTTTCCTTTGCCGACGAGGAGCTCCTGCGTCTCTATTCCTTTGCGCCGGGGAACGATGACAAACCGTTCTATGACGGGGCTGTCGTGCGGAAGGCGAAGGAAACGGGAAAGATCGCCTCCGGGATCGAGGTCTGCTCTTCAGGCAATTTGGTGCTGCGGGCCGTCATGCCGGTTTCAAGGGCTGGAGCGCGTGTGGGGTATGTCATTATAACCAAGGATGTTCAAGGTCTTCTCCAGAAAAGGCGCCTTCGTTCCGGATCCCATCTGGCCTTTTCACTCGGAAAAGACCTGCTGGACAGGGCGAAGTGGGAAAAAACGTGTCCCTCCCACCGGAAAACGGAGTGGGAGCGGTTCCCCGACTGTGTGATTGTCTTTTCATCGATGGAGCCCCTTCCTCCCGGTATTTTTTCATCCGGAAAAGATGATGCGCCGGATGTTGTAAAGGAACGAAGAAGGGAGTCGGTCTTCGGCGAAAAAACGTGGGGCGTCTCCGTTCTTCCGTTCGAGGACGTCTCCGGCGAGATCGTCGGGGAGTTCGCGATCATGACGGATATTACGCTGCAAAAGCAACATCTTCGCAGCCAGGTGGCGATTATGTGGGGTATCGGCGGAACGATCGCGGCGGCGCTGCTTATCCTTCTCTTCGCGTTGCTCCGGCGCGTGGATGCAGGAATACTGGCCCAGCAGGCGGCGCTTCTTGAGAGCGACGCTCTCCTGAAAAAGCTGTCGAGGCAGATTCCGGGAGCGCTCTACCAGTACCGCCAATACCCCGACGGGGGCGTCGCCGTTCCCTTTGTTTCGGACAATATCAGGGAGGTGTGCGAACTCCAACCGGAGGAAGTGCTCAAGGACGTCTCCTGCTTCTTTTCGAGGATTCATCCGGAGGACAGGGAAGCGTTCGGCGAGAGTGCCGCCCGCTCCTTCAAGACGATGGATACATGGGAGAACGAATTCCGAGTGCGCTTGCCGGAGAGAGGGGAACGCTGGCTGCACGGAACCGGAAACCCGGAAAAACTGCCCGACGGAAGCGTGTTGTGGCACGGCTTCATCGCCGACTGCACGGAACGACGGCAGAAAGAGGACGAGCTCAAAAAGCAGGCGGGATTGATCGCCTCCATGTTGAATTCCATCCCCGATATCATTTTTTATAAAAATGTCGACGGCGTGTTTCTCGGATGCAATCGGCCACACGAGGAGCTGACGGGCAGAAGCGAGTCGGAGACGGTCGGGAAGACCGATTACGATTTTTACGACGAAAAGACCGCCGATTTCTACAGGGAGAAAGACAAGGAAGCGCTTGCTGCAACGCGCCCGTTGCACAACGAGGAGTGGGTGACCTACCCCGACGGGAGGCGCGCGCTTCTCGACACGCTGAAAACGTCCTTCCGGGGAAAGGACGGCGAGATGATCGGTCTCCTCGGGATCAGCCGCGACATCACCGAGCGCAAACGCATGGAGGAGAATCTGCGCGGCGCTCTCGAAGCGGCGAACGCCGCGAGCCTGGCGAAGAGCGCCTTTTTGGCGAGCATGAGCCATGAGATTCGGACACCGATGAACGCCATTCTGGGCTTCTCGCAGCTTCTGGAGCGCGACCCGGAGCTTGCTCCACGACACATGAAATACGTGCGGATCATCAACCGCAGCGGGGAACACCTGCTCGCGCTGATCAACGACATCCTCGACATGGCGAAAATCGAATCCGGCCGAATGACCTTGAACAGGGAACCGTTCAGCCCGTACGCCATGCTGCGCGACATCGCGTCGCTCTTCAATACGCTGGCGGAACAGAAGTCGCTTGCTCTGACCATCGAACACGACGACGAGTTGCGCGCGGCGACGCTTCTGGGCGACGAGGGAAAGCTGCGGCAGGTGCTCGTCAATCTTGTGGGAAACGGCCTCAAGTTCACGCAAAGGGGAGGCGTATCCGTGCGTTTCGGTATGGACTCCGCCTCTGCGGGATCCTTCGCTGATGCCTGTCCGCTTCTGCTCTCGGTGGAAGTGGAGGACACCGGCGTCGGCATCTCCTCGGAGCAGAGCGAACTCATCTTCGCTCCGTTCCAGCAGAGCGACTCGGGAAAGAAGGCGGGCGGAACCGGACTCGGCCTCACCATCAGCCGGAAGTTCGTGGAGATGATGGGCGGGACGCTGACCTTCGAGAGCGAACCGGGAAAGGGCACGTGTTTCCGCTTCCGGATACCGGTGGAGAGGGTGCACGATGTTTCTCCGCGTCCGTCGCAGCCCGGCAGGCGCGTGCTCGGACTGAAGTCGGGGAGCGTACGCCCCCTCATCCTCATCGCGGACGACGATGATGCGAGCCGCCGGCTTTTGACCGAACTTCTCACCGAGGCGGGTTTCGATTGCGCAGAGGCGACGGACGGTCTTCAGGCCGTCGAGTCGTGCGCGTCGCGTACGCCGGACGCCGTGCTGATGGATATGAATATGCCGCTCCTCGACGGGTACGAAGCCACGAGGATGATCAAACGGAGCGAAAGCAGGAATATCCCCATAATCGCGCTTACGGCGGACGCGTTCGCCCGCGACGCCGTCGCGGCGTGCGGCGCCGACGAGTATCTGCGCAAGCCGTTCGTGGCGGAAGAACTCTTCGCCGCGTTGCGGAAGGTGCTTGGACTGGAGTACATCTACGAGGACGTATCGGGGGGGGATCCGACGGAGGTCGAGACCGGGACGGAAGCCGGGAGACCGGGCTCTCCGAAGGGGATCGACCTTTCCCGGATGCCGGGAAGTGTCCTGAGAGAGTTGTACGGCGCGGTGGAAGACGGAGATATGTACCGCATCAGGGAGTTGATCCGGAGCATATCCGAGGTGGACGAAAAAGCGGGGGAGGAGCTCCTCCTCCTCGCCGAGCGGTACGATTACGAGAGGCTGCTGGAGCTGGTGAACGATGAAGGAGGGCACTCCGATGGCGAGTGAACACGCTGGAAGCAAAGGGAAGATCATGATCGTCGACGATACCGTGGTGAACCTCGAACTGCTGCAAAACCTGCTGCAACGCAGAGGGTACAGCATTATGGCGTTTCCGCAGGGAAAGTTGGCGCTGAAGGCGGCTCTAAAAAGCCCTCCGGATATGCTCCTGCTGGATATCAACATGCCCGAGATGGACGGTTTCGAGGTATGCAGCCACTTCAAGTCGGAGCCGTCCCTGGAGAAAATTCCGGTGCTCTTCATCAGCGCGCTCGAAGCCTCCCGGGACAAGGTGCGCGCGTTCGAGGCGGGCGGGGTTGATTATGTGACGAAGCCTTTTCAGATAGAGGAGCTCAACGCGCGCGTCGATACGCACCTCAAGATCGTCCGGATGCAGCGGGAGCTCGAACGCTACAACCAGGAGCTGGAGGATCTGGTGCAGGAGAAGGTCCGGGATATCGAAGAATCGCACCTTTCCACCATACTGGCGATGGTGAAGCTGACGGAGTATCGGGACGTCGGCACCGGGATGCATATCGAGCGCACGCGGACTCTCTGCAGGATGCTCGCCGCGAAGCTCGCGGAGCATCCGGAATACGCAGGTCTTCTCTCCCCGGAGTACTCGGAGACCATCTACAACGCGGCTCCGTTGCACGACATCGGCAAGGTCGGCGTACCGGACGCTATTCTGCTGAAACCGGGACGGCTGACGGAGGACGAGTGGGAAGTTATGAAAACGCACTCGGAGATCGGCGCGGAGACGCTTCGGGAAGTGCGGAAGAAGTATGTCTCGAACGCGTTCGTGAATATGGGGATCGACATCGCCCTTTCCCACCATGAGAAGTGGGACGGGAGCGGATACCCCGAAGGCCGATCGGGGAAGACGATTCCTCTGAGCGCGCGCATCATGGCAGTCGCCGACGTCTACGATGCGCTCCGGACGCGCCGTCCGTACAAGGAACCCTTCTCTCACGAGGAGAGCATCGGCATTCTCCGAAAGGACTCGGAGAGTCATTTCGATCCGCTGCTGATAGAGGTCTTCGAGAAGATCGAGGAGGAAATAAAGGAGCTGTACGAGCGTTGCGGCGGAAAGGAAGAGGCATTCGCCCGCATGTAACCTGGATTCCCGATTATTCATAACGAGGGAGCCTGAAAAATCTCCATAAACCCAGCAATA
>LVBO01000387.1 GCA_001604435.1 Synergistales bacterium Syner_01 | reverse complement strand
CCTGTCCCACCTGCAACTCGCTTGGAAGGTTGTTCGTGCACATAAGACGAGGCATCGAGAGAACGTTGATCGCGTCGAACTTCTTCAGAAGGTCGACGTAGGCGTAAATGAGCCCCATTCCCTTGCGCGTCGTCTTCAATCCGTAGGTCGGATTTCCCTGGGAATCCGTGCCGGTCCGGTACTGTTCCTCCGTTTTCGAAAGCTCCTGGAACCAGTCGATGATCGTTCCGGGGACGGCGCCTCCCATGTTGATCTGGCCCGCGGTGACAGCGTCGCCTGCGACCGAGCCGCCCCACGTCGCCCAGTCTATGCCCGCGTTGTCGAGTTTCGTCAGGTTGACCTCGGCGATGAGCCCGCGGAGAAGGACTTGGCGGGGGAGTGTGTCGATAGTCCTGATGATTTCGGAGATCGTCTGAAAGTTCGTCGGCGAGGCCGCCACTATGAGGCTGTTCGAAGGAATATCGGGTACCACGGATGCGACAAGCTTCCCTGTAGCAGCTTGCGCCGTGAGGATCTTGGTGAGCTGTTCCGCGACGATGTTGGCGTCGGCGTTCTGCAACTGATACACGTGCAGTTCACCCGCCTTCGGCACGACATCGAGTTCAGCGATGATCTTCATCGCCTGGCGCATTTCGCGTTCCTCGCCGGCGACGACGACCTGACTGCCCGTCGTATCCGCGACGACCGCCAAACCGAAGACGGGGCTGCCGGGGACCTTGGAAAGAGTAGAGAGATGGTTGGCAATCTGTTCGGGGGAGCCGTATTGTATTTTGACGGTTCTCGAGTTGAAGATCTTGTCCGGTCGGTCAAGCTCTCGAACAAGACTGACAGCTCTGTTTACGTCCGTCGCCCGCCCCGTGAGCAGGATATCGTTGCCGCGTCCCACCGGCTGCACCGCGACTGTCTTCCCGGAGGCCTGAACCACTGCCTGGAGGATGAACTCGGCTGTAACATAGTTGAGCGGGACTACTTGGGATACCGTCTGCTCTCCCTCGCCCGGGCCCGTTCTTCCGCTGCGCACATCGCTTTCCGCGGAGGCTCCCGGCTGCAAAGGAATTATTTTGCTGAACTGGCCGACGGACTGCAACGTATATCCGTTCATTTCGAGAACCGACAGAAGCACTTGACGCGCCTCGCGAAGGGGAACCGGTCTTGGAGAGATCACGGAGATCGACCCCTTTACGTCCGGTGTGAGCACGATATTCTCCTGAAGCAATTCCGCCATGAAGCGGACGAATTTCACCATCTCGACATCTTGAAAGTTGAACTGCACATTTCCGGAAGCACGCATCAACCGCGCCGATTCAAGAAGAGCGAACTCGTCGTCCGACGCTTTTTCCCCCTCCTGAGCCTGCGCAAAAAGCGACGCCCCGGGGATGAAAAGTACACACAGACTTAAAAAAATAAATATTCGTACGGTGCGGTTCATTCTGTTCTCTCCTTTTCAATCTTCATGTCCGGGACGAAAAAAACGAAAGGTTCTTTCGTTCTCTCCGAACGGGAGGACGCAGGGTCGGCTTGGGAGAGCACGACCTTCCGACAGAAAAATCCTTCGGGGACATCCGACTGGCGCTCGAAGGAAAAACGCTCCGTCTCCCATGAGTACTCTCGTTCTCTCCCTCGCTCACCGAGCTTGCCGGATGAAGCGGTCAACCAAAGGGCACGTGCTAAAGCGAGGTTGCGGCGCTCGTACCGAACGTCCTCAAGCGTGCGAACAGATAAAGTCACCAGACGAAGGCTCCCTGCGACAGAAAGCCCAAGTATTGCAACGGCAACCATTACTTCGAGAAGTGTGAAGGCGTTCCGTCTTTTCATGCCCTGTTCGCTCCTCACTTTATATTGTAATTCAGCATCTCCGGCTGACCGCCCCGGATAACCTGAACATCGAACGTATTTCCGCTCATAAGCGAGTTAATGACATTGACGATGTCGCCCATGTTCCGTATCTGCACGCCATTCACGGATTGGACGACGTCTCCTTTCTGAACACCGAGAGATGTCAGAATACTATTTTCATCCAACCATTGCACTTCGACTCCCTGAGCGGATTCTCCGTCGAACTTCGGACGCAGGCGGAACTTTTTCATCTCCTCGAGAGGATCCATCAAGAGCTGATTCACCATCTCTCTCGATATGGCCCCCTGTTGTCCGGGCCGGGCCGCAGCTACAGTTCGGCGGACGGGTTTCGCAGCGGAGGCTGCGGTTTTTCCGTTCACCGGTTGCGAGCTGTACCGGAGCAACACCGTCAATGTCGCTTGTCCTTTCTGGAGGACGATTCTATCCTCTTCCACGGCGGTAAGCTCGTATCCTTTAAGAGACTGCCCTTTTAAAACTACCGTCTGCGGTTTTCCTTCCTCTTTTATCCAAACGGAAATACCGGGGATAGTACCTGTAAGGCGAACCCCTTCAAGATCATACAGTTCGCCCGCCGTGATCTCACGATCGCCCTCCTCGTCGACGGTCGGGACGTGCGCAAGAAAAGGGTCTCCTTCGACGAACTCCTTCAGAGTCGAAGACCGTCCGCCGGCGGTCTCTTTGAGCAGGGTGCGCGACGAGGGGGAGGAGAGCAGCGCGCGAGCCCCCTTCGCCGTTCCAACAAAAAAGTATTCGCCAAGCGCTGTCGCCGCGCAATAGCCGAACATACCGAAGACAAACGATACAATAGCGACACGGAAGCATAAGAGAATAAGGCGTTCCATACGAGACCGGGAAATGAAATGAAAAAATCGTCCCGGCGACGAAGAATGAACGTTGAGTTTCACTTGTTTTCGCCTCCTTTTCTTTTCAAAGTCCAACCTCCGGACGCTTCTTTCTTCAAAGGGAGCATTGTCTTCGCGTATTCGAGCAAGGCAGCCCGTTCGCCGGAAATGGCGAGATCCGCCTCATCCAACCTGGCGGTACTCGGGTTTACCGTGAGTTCTCCCGAAATCAAGAGATCTCCGGCGCTTCGTATCGCCGAAAGCTTGATTCCCGCAGGATATACGCTCCCTTTAGAAGAAAAAGTGGAAAAAAACAATGGCGGCTGTCCGGGAAGCGGAAGCGTCATGGTGAGCGTTTCCACATGGATCTCCGCTGTCGGAGCAAAAGAGAACACGCTCTCGAGAAAAAGCGGAACCACCCTCACTACCGCGGCCTCCGCAGAGGCTAAAGGAGCGGCAAGACGAACGTTCCGCAAGACGACATGGAATGGAAGAGTTCCTTCCATGCTCAATGCTGCGGATTCCAACGTCATCCCTTTTTCGGCGGCCGCAAGAACGCCCTTTTGCCAGAAATAACCGAGCGCGGCGTCTCTGGGGAAGAAAAGGTATAGACCGATGAGAAAGGAGAAAACAGCGATGATCGTCATCAGAGAAACAAAAAGGAAGCGTCTCATGATGCGCCTCCCAACAGCAAAAAGACGGTAAGGGTTCTTTTTTCCTCATCTGTCCTGATCGCCCTGAGATCGGCAGAAAAAGCGATGATACCCCGCCGATCGATCTCCTGCAAAAAAGTAGCAAGATTTTCAGCGGATAATCCTTCAAGAGTTATGGAAACAGCATTTCTTCCGCCTCGTGCCGCGGCCGTGCTCAGGCTGACCATATTCGATCGCAAACCAAGATCGCTGACGATGTTTGAAATTACCGTAAGCAATTCTTCTCCCGCCACCGGTTCAAGAGGAACGTCCGCTCCCGCTCCTTCCATCTTGAGAGCGGAGTATTCGCGCAACACGGAGATAAGGTCGGCAAATCGCGCCTTTTGAAGAGAACGGCGCAGCCGTAACTCCTGCGCGTCGCTCCAGAAAGAAAATGCGGCGCCCCATGCCAGCAGCGCTAGAAGGAACAAATAAAAAGATTTTTTTTTCCATGATGCGTCGTCAAGCCCGCCGAGCAGATCAAAGAGAGAGCTCGGAAGAAGCGAAGAAAGTTTCACTGCGCATCTCTCCTCAATGAAAGTGTAAATCTGAGTCCTCCGCCCGGAATCTGCTGGATGTCCCCGAGCGTGGCACGGTAACCCCCTCCGTCGGCGTTTGACCGGAGATTCTGAATCGATTCCATCTTCTCCGCTGTTCCGGTGATATCTGCGCCATCTCCTGTATAGCGCATTTGCTCGAGCATAGGAAAATCCGTTCTCCTGGAATTTCCGTCGAGCCACGCTCGCCCAAGATGCGAAAGCACACGCGAAAGGGTGTTTTCCGTTCGTCCCCGACCTCGAAGTTCCATCAGTTTTCCCCGAGCTTGAGAAAGCGGATCGACGGCCCGTTCGCCCCGGCCGAAAACATCCCTGTAAAGCGCCGCTCCTTCAGTAGAAAAAGTTTCTATGGAGGAACGAAGATGGTAAACGAGCGCAAGTTGAATCACGCTGAAGAAAAAACCCGCCGCGGCGGCCCAGCCCAGAAACCTTAACAGCATTCGCGCGGTCCGTTCGCGGGCAAGCGACGCGGCGAGGGCGGAACGGGAAATATTGAGATCTAAAAGCCGGGGAAATTGCTGCGCCGTTTCTCTGGCCGCATCAAGAAGCTCTTGAGACTGAGAGCCGACCCATATGCTCGCGGGCACGATGTCGTGTCCCAATGCGGCGACGCACTCCACAAGGCGGCGAACCTCAGCATCGATTCCGCCGTCGTCGGGGTTGGACAAACGACATCGAATGAAAACAGGCGATCCGTTTCTAAAAAAAGCGGAAGCGCAATACAGATCGTCCCTGAAAACTGCGCCGCCATCCCCGTTCACCCGTGACGCAAGCGCGAGCGGCAGAGGCCAAACAACGTTATTTTGCAAAGAGAACGAGGGTTCATCCTCGGGAACTTCATTCCTCCACACACACAGCGATACGCCTTCCGAGCCCCCCTTGCTTCTGCTTGAAAAGAGAGGCACAATTTCAACGTCTTCTTCTCCCGAAAGGAGAGGACGGAATTTGAGAGACAGAGCATTCCGTACATCCTGCGCCGACCGGAAAGGGAAAGAGAAGGGATGTATCGACGCCGTCCGGAACGGATAGAGAAGAAGCGCCCCCCCCGACGGGACTATATCCGTTGAACTCTTTCCAACGGACGACTCTGTGGACGAAAGAGAACGCCAGCCCCCGGGTCGCTTTAGAAAATATGTAGAAATCTGCATTGGTCCTATCTACGGCTCCTCCCATCGGACTGTTTTCCATAAAAACGGCATTCCGTTCAGTATACCGCGGAGAGTGATGATTTCACCATCCTCGAAAAGAACATCGAAAGTAACCCGGAACCAGTCGCTCCTGAAAGCGGCGATATTCATCAACTTCGGCACGGCGTCGACCGGAAACCCCGGTATAGTCGCGAGGTCGAAAATCGACTCCAACGGTTTCTCCTCTCGTCTGCGAAGCAACTGCACGGCAAGTTTTTCATCGAGCCCTTCCAAAATTCCAAGGACTTCAACTGGAGCCGCATTGAGATTTATTCTCCCCGAGGACCAGATGGTCGCCATGGATCGCAATCCCGGAGTACCGCCGAAACCATAAAGTAACTCCGGCGTCATTCCTGGTAAGAGGAGTAATTCTTCCAGCGAGAGAAGAGCGCGGTTCAAAAAATCGGAGTGTTCCACCCCGCCTAAACGCGGCTCAGTGTCCTTATCCAAAAAATCGAGCACGGACGCTTCCAAATATTCCGCCTCGAGCAAGCTCCACATCTCGGCCCAAGGAACCTCGATCTCCCTCCGAAGCGTTTTCCCGTCGGGCAAGAAGAGCTTATTCAAAGGGATACGGTCATCAAGCGGATCTATTTTCATCGTGACGGTAACCCCGGATTCAGGGAAAGCGAAATTCCGTGAAGCGAAATATCGGTCTCCTGAAAAATGGGCTTTCCCCGTGTGTAAAGAGAGAAGAAGCTTCGCTGCATCCATCACGACCTCGGCGGTCATTCGTGCAGTGAATGCACGCTGTTCTCTTTCATAACGCTTCAAAGTCCGCCGGACAAAAACAGAAAAGCCCACGGAAGCCGACACAAGGAAAACCGAGATCAGCAGCACGGAAAGCAACACCATCCCGCTTCTCTTCCGGCAGGGAAAACTATTGGGGAGGAAGCCAGTCTTCATGGACAAACTCCTCCTCCCCCGCTTTTACCGTCAATCGGATCCCTCGCGGACGAGGACCGGAATATTCGTCGCTCCATTCGGTCGCTTCGAACCCAAGAACGGAAAAACGCAAAGACTCCGCTCCCGGGAAAAGCAGGCGGCCATCCTGAGGGTCGAGCATCTCCCAATTCACCGTGTTGGGGGTAAGCAACGGAAGGACCCATCGGTACACGCCAGGTTCTCCGATTCGTCCCGCACCCGGCCGGAAGAGGCGAATCGCGCGTACCCCCGGCTCTCCCCCTCGGTCGCTCCAAAAAGCGAGACGATCATCGGCGGCTCCTCCCAGAATATCCCTATGGATAAGCACTACCGCGGGGCCTTCTATGAACTCCTTCGGAGAAGCGCGGAGTTCGTCCGGGATTCTCCTCAAGAAATACGCCATCCGCTGTTCACGCGCCTCCTCGGCGCGAACATCTTCGAAGCGCCGG
>LVBO01000386.1 GCA_001604435.1 Synergistales bacterium Syner_01 | reverse complement strand
GAGCCCCTTGCTTCAGGACGCGCCGAAGGACCACGAGGAGATCATCGACGCCATCAAGAGAGGCGACAGGACGCGCATTATCGAAACTTCGGCAAAACATCAGGCCACTATCCTCGAAGCGCTCAAACGCCCGGGGAAGGTGAGCTGAACGGGAGGAATTCGTTGTGATACACCCTCTGTGGACTCCCCTGAGGGGGAAACTGCGTCTGGCCGGACTGGTCTCCGGATCGGGCAACACGTTATGGAGAACGCTTGAGCTTCAGAAAAAACTCGAGGAAAGCAGAGAAGGTTCCCCCTTCGAGGTGGTGGGTGTCTTCGCCGATTCCGCCGACGCGTCGGCTCTTGAGAAGGCGAAAGCATACGGTGTTCCCGCAGTCTCTTTGGACATTCGGGAGTTCTACGCCCGAAGGAATGCGCCGCTGAAGAACAGGGAAGTGCGTACCGCGTACGACCGGGAACTTCTGACCATGCTGGAGCCGTTCTCCCCCGACATGCTGCTGCTCGCGGGGTACGTCTGGGCGACGACGGACGTGATCACCGGCTCGATTCCCACCGTGGGCGTCCATCCGGCCGACCTCGCCGTCAGCAAGAACGGCGAACGTGCGTACGCGGGAGCCGACGGCGTAGGCGCGACCCTCGCGGGGGGAGAACACGAGATCAGAGCAACCTCCTATCTGGCCACGCCGGTGCTGGACGGCGGTCCGATTTTGATCGTCTCTCCTCCTTCGCCGATCGATCCTGACGAGAGAATGGACCCGAAGCACCGCTTCCGGAAGTACCTCTCTCTTGTTAATGAACAGGCCCGCGAGACGGGGGCCCGGACGGTGTACGAAATCGCCCGCGGCCACTTCGCAGTGAACGGCGACGGAATCGCCGCGCACAAGGGAAGATCGCTCCCCGACGGATTACGATTCGAGAGCTGGCCTCCCTTCGTCCCGAACATTTCTCTCTTCTCTCCCCGCTCGATAGCCGTAGTCGGCGCTTCGGCGTCGGGAACGAGCCTCGGGAGCGCCGTGCTGCGCAACATCCTCTCCTACGGATTCAAGGGCGAAGTCTACCCGGTGAATAAAAAAGGCGAGGATGCCGAAGGCCTGAAGGGGTACGCCTCCGTCCTCGATATTCCCGAAGATGTCGACCTTGCGATGATCACCGTCCCGGGAGCGGCTGCCGCCGAGGTTGCCGAAGAATGCGGCCGCAAGGGTGTCCGCAATCTTGTCACGCTCTCCGCAGGCTTCCGCGAGACCGGCGAGGAGGGCGCGCGAGCGGAAAACGCACTCCTGGACATCGTATCGAAGTATTCGATTCGTCTGCTCGGACCGAACTGCATGGGGTTGCTGAACACATCTCCCGACGTCCGGCTGCACGCGAACATGCTCCAGACCGTTCCGGAGAGGGGCGGCATCGGTCTGATCACGCAGAGCGGGGCGATCGGGGCCGCGCTGCTCGACTTCGCCCCTTCGCTCGGGCTGGGGTTCTCACTGATCGCCTCCACGGGGAATCAGCCGGACATGACGATCAACGATCTTCTTCCACTTTATGCGGAGGACGAGAACACCACCGCGATCCTCGCGTATCTGGAGACGCTCCCCGACGCGGGGCGTTTCGCGCGCATCCTGACGGAAGCGGCCGCGAAGAAGCCGGTGATCGTGGTCAAGTCGGGAATGACCGAAGCGGGAGCCGCGGCGGCCAAGTCGCACACGGGGAGTCTCGCCGGCAAGGCCCGCATCGCCGAGGCGCTTCTGGAGAAGACCGGCGCACTCCGCGCCGCGACGCTCGAAGAGGCCTTCCTGCTCGCCTCCGCGCTCTCGACGCAACCTCGGGTGAAAGGCAACCGGGTCGGCGTGATCAGCAACGCCGGAGGCCCCGGAACGCTTGTGGCGGACGAACTGAGCAGAAGAGGCTTCTCTCTTCCCTTCCTCCCCGAACCGACGCGCGAGACGCTTGCCGCCCAGGTGCTTCCGCAGGCGTCGACGGCGAATCCGCTCGACCTGGTGGCTACGGCGAAGCCGG
>LVBO01000385.1 GCA_001604435.1 Synergistales bacterium Syner_01 | reverse complement strand
GGAGATGAAGAGGCGGGGGCGATGGGCGTCGATGTGAAGAGGGTGCGCGTTCTGGCTGTTCTGGGAGCGACGTTCATCACGGCGGCGTGCGTCTCCGTCAGCGGGGTAATCGGTTGGGTGGGGCTCGTCGTCCCGCATTTCGCCCGTTTCATTGCGGGAGCCGATTGCCGGTGGAGCATCCCCGCCTCCATACTGCTGGGAGGAACGCTGCTCCCCGCGACGGATGTTTTTTCCAGAATGCTCTCCACCAGCGAGGTCCCTATCGGAATTCTGACCGCGTTCGCCGGCGCGCCCTTTCTTCTGTATTTGATAGTACGGGAAAGGAGCGGAATATGAAGAATTCGGCGTTGAGAGTCCGGGGGGTCGCGGCGAAGTATGCTCGACGCGAAGTTCTGGCGGATGTTTCTTTCGACGTAGGAGGAGGCACGCTCCTTGGAGTTCTGGGGCGGAATGGATCGGGGAAGAGCACCTTGTTTCGGTGTATCCTCGGATTATTCCCGTACAAAGGACAGATACTGATCGGAGACAGGGACATCCGGAGCATGAACAGTGCGGAGAGGGCGAGAAGCCTCGCGTATATTCCGCAGAGTCACGAAAATGCGTCGGCTCATTCGGTGCTTGAGATCGTGCTTATGGGAACCGTATCCAGGTTGAGTTTTTGGGCCGCGCCCGGACGGAGGGAGTTCGCGAGGGCTGAACGTGCGTTGGAAGAGGCGGGGATAGCGCATCTCGGCGAACGGCGTTACGACCGGCTTTCCGGAGGCGAGAAGCAGCTTGTTCTCATTGCCCGGGCGCTTGCGCAGGATGCGCCGGTGCTCGTCATGGACGAACCGTGCTCCAGCCTGGATTACGGTCATCAGATCCGAGTGCTGGAGTGCGCTCGCGATTTGGCGCGAAAAGGGTATCTCGTCCTTCTGTCCACTCACAATCCCGACCACGCATTTTCTTTCGTCGACAAGGTACTTGTGCTGCTGGACGGCCGCGTCCGACGCCCCGCCCCTCCCGTGGAAGCCCTCGATGTCTTCACTCTTGAAAAGATGTACGGCGTGCCGCTCGAACTGCATACGCTGAAAAATTCCGGGGTGGTATGCACCCCGAAGCTGGAAGAACGCAGTATGAAATAAGAGCGCCTCGAAAGGGCGGAAAGGAGAAGCAATGAAGAAATACTGGGCAGGCTTTGTCCTGTTGTTCGCGGCGGTTCTTCACATTTCCTGTACCTCGGCGGCGGGACCGGCGTTTGCCGGAGGAAGATCTTTTTCGGATTCCGCGGGCAGGAGCGTCGAAGTTTCGGAAACGGTCGATTCGCTGGCCCCCTCGGGACCTCTGGCGCAGATTGTCCTGTACACCCTTGTCCCGGATAAATTGGCCGGGATAGCGGCGGACTTCTCCCGGGAAGCTCGGGAGTACATCGATGAAAAGTACTGGAACCTGCCGAAATTCGGTCAGTTCTACGGAAAGAACGCGACGTTGAACATGGAGGCGCTCATCTCCGCCGCACCGCAAGTCGTCGTGGATATCGGAGAGGTGAAGAAAGCGATCCGGGAGGATATGGATGCGTTGCAACAACAGTTGGGTATTCCTGTCGTCTTTGTGAAGGCGACTCTGGATACTCTTCCCGAAACATATTCTCTGCTTGGCGAGCTGACCGGAGACACGACGCGCGCCGAGGCGCTTTCGGCGTATTCAGGCAAGGTGTTGGAGCATGCGGCCTCCGTTCGCGCAGCGCTGCCGGAGGATGAACGGGTTCGCGTGTACGCGGCGATGGGCAAAGCGGGGCTGAATACCAACGCCAAGGGCTCCTTCCATGCCGAAGTGTTGGAAAAAGTCGGCGTTCTTAATGTCGCGGACGTTCGACCCGACAGCAAAGGAGGCGGAAGCGCGGTTTCCTTCGAGCAGATTCTGCTTTGGAATCCACGGATCATCCTTGCGGAGACGGAAGATGTCCGCAAGCATATTCTCGATGATCCTGTCTGGGAAAGCATAGACGCTGTGAAAAACGGGAGGGTATACCGCATTCCAAGCGCCCCCTACAGCTTTATAAGCAATCCTCCCTCGGTGAATCGCCTGCTCGGAATCATGTGGCTCGGCCATCTTACGTACCCCGACTATTACAGTCGGGAGCTGAAAAAAGATGTCAAGGAATTTTATTCGCTCTTTTACTCGATAGATTTAACCGATGCGCAGTACGAGAAAATCATGAAGAACTCCTATTGAGTACGACCTTGCATGAAGGACGTAAAAACGAGACGGAGGCGACGGCCTATGCCTCCGTCTCGTTTGATCACTTGTCTTCGAGCGTCGTTTCCACTTCGGCCATGCGCCCCTTCGCGAGGCTCTCCGGGATGAAGACCTGCCCGCACGAGGGGCAGCGCAGCACGTTCGTGCGGAAGGCGTGCCCAAGGTAACTGAACCCGGTCGGGGCGGGGAGCATCTCCACCATGCACTTTCCGCAGAAGAGTTTTTTACTTTCTTCCATGAGGGGCGTCCTCCCGCTCGATCTTCATTCTGTGCGCATAGGTGTTGAAGAGCGCGTACCCTTCGGAGGACGGCGCGTACTCCACCCACTGCGTCATGTAGCCGATCTCCTTGCAGCCGAAGAAGCGTTCCGTGGACGGATCCCATATTCTGCGTCCGCTTCTCTCGCACTCCTCGATCACGTCAAGCGCGTCCTCTTCCAGAAGCCGCTCGCGGTTCATCTTCTCCCGCAGTTCGGGAGATATGGCGATACTTTTTCGATTGTCCATGATCTCCTCTTTTCCCCGGAGTTCCATATCGGGCCAGAACTTCTGAACAAGATCCGTTTTCATGCCTTCGCGCCGTTTTCTGCGTTCTTCGAACGTCGGCGGCGCGGCGTTCCATCCGTTCAGTCCGAAGAAGACGTCGAGAATATGGCGCGCCGGCTTCCCCGCGTGCGCGAAGACGTCGCGGCAGTTGGAGCAGTAGACCACGTACGGCGCCTCGCCGTCCTTGCTTCTCTGATCGGCCAGCCACCGCGCGTACTTCGGCGCGGCGATGTCGATCTGTCCGCCGTAGGAGCAGCACTGCGCCCGCTTTCCCTCGTAGGGGAGGGGAGCAAGTTCGTACCCTGCCTCGCGGACGAGCGAGCGCGCCGCGCGCTGCGATTCCGGTCTGTTGCGGCTCGCGCACGGGTCGAAGACGGAGACGATCTCCCCGTTCACCCGCTCCGCGGGAGGATGTCCTGATGCGGCGAGGACGTCGACGAGCGGCGCGCAATCGATCTCCGGAATGTAGCGGGCGAACATCTCCAGGCATGTAGGGCAGGCCATTACCATCTGCGGACTGCCGAGCGCGCGCCAGTCGTCCAGAATACGCTCCCGCACCCGCCGGTGCAGCTCCATGTCGCCCGCCCAGACGGCGGGGGCTCCGCAGCATCCGAGCCGAAGGGCGACGCCGGGCTCGAGGCCGAGCAGAAAACGGTAGGATTCCGTCACATAGCGCGGATCCGATGCGCCGAGCTGGCACCCCGGAAAAAAGATCCGCGTACAGCTCGCTCCGCCGGGGGGTGGCGCCGGCAGGGAGGCCCGTTCGCTGTTCGCGAACTCCATGTCGCGCAGCCAGAAATCATGGAAGGCCTGCGGCATGGCGCCCTTCTCGCGCATCGCCTGATGGCTTGCGCGCAGAAATTCTCCCATGTCGATACGCTCCGGGCAGACTTCGGCGCAGAGTCCGCACTG
>LVBO01000384.1 GCA_001604435.1 Synergistales bacterium Syner_01 | reverse complement strand
GCTCGGACGGCTTGAAGAGCGCGCCGTTTCAAAGACGCGAGGGGTATAATACCACTTTTGCTGAGGTTGTCAACTCGAAATTCCGGCTTTTTTATTTTACGAATCGAAAGTCTTCTTGCGGATCAGTACGCCTTTGCGAAAACAGTCCGTCTGCCGCCGTCCTTCCCCGTCATCATGCAGACGCCGGTTTCCGTGGATTCCAGCGGCATGCATCGGGCCGTGGCGCCGGTTTCCTCCTTGATTTTCTTTTCATCGTCGGAGGTTCCGGCAAAGAATGTCTCGACAAAGCCGCCCTCTTCCTCGATCGCCGACTTGAACTCTTCGTAGTCCGAAACGAAACGGGTGTTCTCCTTCCGGAAGGCAAGCGCTTTCTCATAGAGGGCTGTATGGATTTCCTCAAGAAGCTGCGGGATTCGCTCTGCGAGCGCGTCGAGAGGGATGTCGACTTTCGCGCCCGTGTCTCTCCTGACGGCGCGGGCCGTTCCGGAGGCAAGGTCCTTCTCCCCCAGTTCGATGCGAAGCGGAACGCCCTTCTGAAGATGCGAGAAAAATCTGTCGCCGGGGCGAAGATGGAACTGCTTGTCGACGACGGTGAATCGTCCGCCAAGGCGTGAATCGAGCTGCGCGGAGATCTCGACCGCCTTGGGAAGAAGGGTCGACGCTATCTTCTCTTCGTCGGTGCCGATGGGAAGAATCGCGACCTTCACGGGCGCTACGCGCGGCGGCAGAATGAGGCCGTCGTCGTCGGAGTGCGTCATGATGAGCGCGCCGATAAGACGGGTGGAGACTCCCCAGCTCGTCGTCCAGGCGTGTTCCAGAGTGCCGTCCTGATTCTGGAACTGTATTTCGAACGCTTTGGCGAAATTTTGGCCGAGGAAATGGCTGGTCCCGGCCTGAAGCGCCTTTTTGTCGCTCATCATCGTCTCGCATGTATAGGTGTTGTCGGCGCCGGGGAAGCGCTCCCCTTCCGTCTTCTCTCCGGGAATCACCGGCAGCGCGAGAATGTCCGTCATGATCCGGCGGTATACTTCGAGCATTTTCAGCGTCTCTTCCATTGCCTCTTCCTTGGTGGCGTGAGCCGTGTGCCCCTCCTGCCAGAGGAACTCGGACGTTCTAAGGAAAAGGCGGGGCCGCTTCTCCCAGCGCATGACGTTCGCCCACTGGTTGATGAGGATCGGGAGATCGCGCCACGACTGGATCCACTTGCTGTACATGTGTCCGATCACCGTTTCGGAGGTCGGGCGGACGACAAGGGGCTCCTCAAGCTCCTCGCCCCCCGCATGCGTGACCACGGCGCACTCCGGAGCGAATCCCTCGACGTGCTCGGCTTCTTTTTCAAGGAATGAATTCGGAATCAAAAGGGGGAAGTAGGCGTTCACGTGCCCCGTTTCTTTAAACGCGTCGTCGAAATGACGCTGGATGGATTCCCACAGCGCGTACCCCGTAGGGCGTATGACCATGCAGCCTCTTACAGGCGCGTAGTCCGCCAGCTCGGCGATCTTGATGATGTCGAGATACCACTGGGAATAGTCTTCCGTTCTCGGTGTTATGTTCCGTGCCATTTCTCTTCCTCCTGTTTTCCGTACCCCGTTGCGGGGAGTATCGAGTGCTGTGCGGTGCGTTCGTGGATCTGCCCGAAACATCAGGGCAACGGGTATTTCCCCCAGATGGGACTGCCGAGGAAAAAACCTATCTTGAAATCCTTCTCGTCGTTGTAGATAAACATGAGCTTCCCGTCAAGGAGCACTCCCGGTATGGAGAAGGAAACTCCCGCCTCCCACACATCGCGGAACCGGTCCCATTCGTCGTCGAAGGCAAATCCCATGCCGCCGAAGAACTCGGTGTTCAGCGCTCCCCACCAGCTCTTCATCAGAATACGCCGAAAAGCGACGTTCCACCAGGCCATACGCTCCGCTTCGATGGGGTTGCCGGAATAACTGTAGAGCTCCTCGGCCGCTCCAAGGTAGACGGCCCGCCCTTCTCTTTTCATGTCGCCCTCGGCGAATCCCGCTCTGAAATAGAAACGCCAGTCGTTGGCGACGCGCGAGGCTTTGAAGTAGGAGAGCCGGAAGAGAGGTTCGTCGAAATCCGGCCACCATACCTGCAAAAAGGAAAGCGCCCCGTCGGTCGGGTCGATCGGATCGTTGAGCGTATCGGATGTGAGAAAGAGCGTGGGGCCGGACGCGTCGAACTCGTTTCCCCCGGTGTGAATTCTCTCGAACGCGTATCCGAACCCTCCGCTGAAGGTGCGGCCGCTGAAGTGCTTGAGGGCTCCGAGGGCGTACCGGTCCCATGAACGCTTGCCCGCGTTCGACGTTTCAAGCTCCCAGTTGTAGGCGGATAGCCTGATCTCCCACGGCGTCTTGCCGGGCGAGTCGAAGTAGCTCGCGTCGACGCCCCACTGTTCTCCGACTTTGAAGTTGAACTTCAGCGCATCGGCATCCTTGAAGAGATCCCGGCGAATGCCGCTGACGAAGAGCCAACGGTGAGGGTGGAGATTCGTCGTGTACCCTCCGAAATTAATCTCGAGCGCCGGTTTTCTCTGGACGGCGAAGACGACGTCCACATCCGGTCCGGCCTCCTCGAAGCGATAATCCACGGAGAGGATGTCGTCACGTTCGCCTATTTCCCTGCTCGCACGCAGGACTTCGAGAGCGCTCAACGGCTTGCCGACCCACGAGCCGTATTTTTTTCCGATGTAGGACGCCAGTTCGATGGTCGCGCCCTCGACCTTGACCGAGGCAACCCGCGTGTCGAGACAGAGCGTTTCGCGTTGCGCGACGGGAGGGGCGGAAGCGGAGAGTCTTTTTATCTCCGGAAGCATCTCCAGCGCCGCCCGCTTGCCTCCCTCGATCACCACTTCCGCGTTCGAAAGGTCGAAAATGCTGACCCCCTCGACAGGAGGAGAAATGAGGAGATCCGCCAACGGGCTCTCGTTCTCGACGTTTCTCCGCGTAAAGATCGTGATCGACTGATCGATCACGTCGACAAGCGAGCGAATCCGTTTTTTCGTCTTCAGTTTGCCGGTGACGTCGACGGCAATGACCGGATAGCCGGGGAAAATCTCTTTTGCGGTCTCTACGGGAAGATTCGAGACCAGCCCGCCGTCGACCAGCAGCCTGTCGCCCATGGGCCACGGGTCGAAAAGCGCGGGAATGGCCATCGACGCACGCATCGCGGAGGCAAGACTGCCTGAGCGGAGCACCACTTTTTCCCCTGTTTCAAGATCGGTCGCGACTGCGGCGAATGGAATCGGCAGCTCGTCGAAGCGAATAACCTGGATACGAGAGGCAAGCTGCGCGAAGCGTTCCAGGAGCTTGACTCCCGACATGCCTCCAAGAGGCCCGACGACATCCCCGGCCTGGTTCAGCATGACCCAGGGAACCTTGTTCCTTGGAGAGACGCTGTCCGAAGGCAGGGGAACGAAGATCGGGTTGGTCTTCTCGGAGAGAAGGTTCGTGAGATCGAGCTCCTCGATAACATGCCGGAGTTCGGCAGGAGTGTATCCGCTTGCCGCGAGCCCTCCGATTATGGATCCCATGCTCGTCCCGACGATGCCCGCGATGGGAATTCCCTGCTCCTGGATGGCTTCGAGAACGCCTATATGCGCCAGTCCCCTGGTTCCTCCCCCCGAGAGAGCAAGCACCACTCCCCCGCCCTGCGCGGACGCGGCGCCGCAAAACACAAGGCAAAGCAGCAAAAGCGTTGCGAGCATACGTCGTATCGACATCGTAATCCCCTCCCGAATTCAAAAAAGGCAAGCATTCCTAAACCCAACATATCCTAACAGAATTCGGCGAAACTGACCATACTGCGTTGATTGTTCGGGGCGATTCCGCGAAAACATCTTCTGCGGACTGGAATTCGGGCGAAGAATAGGATATGCTTTAGCTATGAAAGAAATCCCGCGAGGAGGTGGTTCTTTCGCCCATACTCTGTTTCCGTTGTTCTCTTCCTGAAGTTGTACCATACATTTCTTGAAGGAGGCGGTACTGTTGTCGGAAAAGAAAATTCCTCTTATTTGGCAAATCGGCATTGGTTTCATTCTCGGAATCGTAGCAGGCGCGGTGCTCGGTGAAAAGGTCCAGATAGTCGAGCCGGTCGGAAGCATCTTCCTCACGCTGCTCAAAATGATCATCGTCCCCCTTGTCTTCTCCAGCCTTGTCGTCGGGGCGGCCTCGATAGGCGATCCGCGCGACCTCGGCAGAATAGGCCTCAAGACCATAGCATTCTATCTTGTCACCACTGCGGTCGCGATCACGATCGGACTTCTTCTCGGCAATTTCCTCCAGCCGGGAGTCGGCATGGCGATCGGCGAGGGAGCCGCCTTCTCGGCGCCCGAAGCTCCGAGCATTAAAAACGTCATTATGGGCCTCTTCCCTGCGAATCCCCTGAAAGCGGCTGTCGACGGCAACATGCTGCAGATCATCGTCTTCGCTCTTTTCCTCGGCGTTTCCGCCGTTCTTGCAGGCGAAAAGGGGAAGCCGTTCATCAACTTCTTCGATTCGCTGGCCGAGACCATGTACAAGCTGACCGGCATCGTCATGAAGATCGCCCCCTACGGCGTCTTCGCCCTCATCGCGGTGACCGTCTCAAAGTACGGAATGTCGGTGCTCGCTCCGTTCGCCAAGGTCATCCTGGCGGTCTACGTCGGATGCGCGCTTCAGGTGCTCCTTGTCTACTCCGGCCTGATCACAGTATTCGTCAAGAAGTCTCCCTTCTGGTTCCTGAGGGGCATTCGTGAAGCCGGACTGACGGCTTTCGTCACTCGTTCCAGCTCCGCGACGCTTCCCGTCACCATGAGAAACACACAGGAGAATCTCGGCGTTTCCGAAAAGGTCTCCTCCTTCGTCCTGCCGCTCGGCGCCACGATCAACATGGACGGAACCGCCCTCTATCAGGGCGTCTGCGCCCTCTTCGTAGCGCAGGCCTACGGGCTTTCGCTCGGGATGGGAGCTCAGCTGAGCATCGTCCTGACAGCGACCCTTGCCTCGATCGGAACGGCGGGCGTCCCCGGAGCCGGACTCATCATGCTCACGCTCGTCCTCACCGCGGTCGGTCTTCCCCTTGAGGGCGTGGCGCTCGTGGCCGGTATCGACGCGGTGCTCGACATGGCGAGAACAGCGGTCAACGTCGTCGGCGACTCCTGCGTGGCGACAGTCGTCGCTTCGACCGAAGGAGAGAAACTCTAGTCTCTCGAAGAAAAACTACGAAAATAATCGAACAAAAGCGAAGAGGACGGGGTTTCTTCCCCGTCCTCAATTTTTCTTCGGAGAACAACACGCTCGTTTGGAGCTAAATACTGAACGAGAGCACCAGGAAGAGCGTGCCACCGGCGGAGAGTTTGAAGGGAAGGGTGAAGCTGCGGACTCCGGGAGACTGATTCGGTATCGTCTTGATTCCCGCGCCGGAGATAAGTTGCGGAGGGGTCACCTCCGTTCCTTCAAGAGCGGCCTGAATGAGCGCGCGCCCGCTGACCATGTTGGCAAGCTCGCCGATGACGCTCATCGAGACAGGGTCTTCAAGGTTCGGCGTAATCATGCCTCCGGACATCGCGGATACCGTCGCCCGGAACCCCCCCTCGTCCAACATGATCACGGCGGTTCCCTGGATGCCTCCTCCTACGACGCCGACGAGCGCGGCAAGACAGCTTCCCTGGACGTTCACTCCCTGGGCGATCTCGGCCTTCGCGAGATTCAGCTCAACCCCCATCTCCTTGCTCACCGTCATCAGAGAAGACCCGAATGTATTTACAAGCGTCGCCAGCTTCTCCGTTCCCATTTGCCTTCACCCTTCCCTTTCTACTTCTCATTCGACTGCATCCCGCAGTAGCGAAGAACTATAGCCCATGCGGCGAGATCGTCAATATCTCTCGGAGGAACGCGGAGTCCGGTTGAAACGAATCTCCACACACCACGCGGAGGATGGAGCTTCCAATAGAGTTTCCTCGCCAAGAGCGTCGTCTCTCTTTCAGATACTAACTTTACTCCAAGAGAGGCGGATTGCGCAAGAGAGAGAAGGTATTCTTTTCCGGTTCCATCTCCCATAAGACACTCGGCGGATGAGAAATCCGTCATTCCGGCGAAGGGTTTTTCGAGAATGAACGGTGCGAGCCGCTCCGCCGCGCCGGATTCGAAAGCTCCGAAAAACGAGCCCGCGTCTTCCACCCGGAATATCCCCGACAGGCGAAGCTCTCCCTCCGCATCCACAAGAGCCCACCCGACTTTGTCACGGCCCGGGTCGATCCCCAGAAACATCCCTACTCCTCCGTCGTCGACGCCCATCGGGGATAGAGCCACATCCACTGGTCGGGAGCGAAGCGGATATACTCGCCGATCAGGTCGTTGCAGCGGGTCATGGCATCTTCCATCGATTCGTCGGGCTCCGGCCTCCCGTTTTTCCACGGAGAGGGCAGAATATAGAGATCGTGCTCCGCCGAGGTTCCCCTCCGCAACATGAAGCTGGGCAGGATGACGGCGCCGAGTTTCTCGGCGATCTTCGCCGGACCGTAGGGGGTACTCGCTGGTATCCCCAAAAACGGGACGACGACGCCTCTTTCGCGTACATCCTGATCGATCAGGATGGCAAGGGCTTCTCCCCTCTTAAGACATCGTATGGCGGCCTTGAGGTCGAATCCTTTGCTCACGGTCGTGACTCCGCTCAACGCACGAAGCCCGATGATAAGATCGGTAACTCTCTCGTCGCGCTGGTCGGCGCCGATGGCGTTCATCGGATAGCCCATTTCCGCCAGAACCGCCGCCCCGAATTCCCAGTTTCCGATGTGCCCCGAGAGGAAAATAACGCCGTTTCCGGACTCCAAAGCCTCCCGAAGGTGTTCCTCGCCGTGAACATGCACGATCGAGCGCATACTTCGGCCGCTCCCCGGTACCGCGGCGAATTCGGCGACGGAACGTCCCAGGTTCATATACGACCTGCGAACTATTCCGCGGGCGATCGTCGGCCCTGCCTGAAGCGCGCGAACGCACCTCCGTTCCGCCTTATCCACCTTTTTCTTGTCGAGCGCCCAGAGCAGCCACCCGAGCGACGCTCCGAACCGCACGGACCAAGTCAGGGGCATTCTCTTCAAGAGCCGCAGCACCCCCGACAAGGCCTTCCATTTTATTTCAGAAAAATCCTTCACCACCGCAACCCCTTTGCGCTATACTTGAAGCGAACCTACAATACCATGGGAGGGATGAAACATGCTCACTCGAATACTCTTTTTTGCCGACGTTTCCTCTTTTTCCGAAAGAGGACTGGCATGGGCGACCAGACAAGTAGCGGGAGACCGCTCGGATTTCCTGGTGCTCCATGTCGTCGACCGAGCCGCCGGACTCGACGCTCCCGAGCTGGTTCGGGAGGCGGAGGGGTACCTGGAGGAAATGTGCGCGCGGACGCTCCCTCCCGAATCTTACTACAAAACACTGGTTCTGCTGGGAGACCTGCTTGAGTCCCTTCCCGAAACAATACGCTCCGAAAAGTGCACGTTCGCAATTTTTCCCCTTCCAGTCGGACAGGACGGAATGCCGTTCGTGCGCGCAACGCCGGCGCCCCAGATTCTCTTACGGGAACACGAGGGTTTTTTCCCGGAGGAGGACGCGTTCGATTCCCTCGCAGTCGCTCTTGATCTCGAACCTTCCCGGACGAGTCTGATGCTGGACAATCTTCGCGAATTCCTGGCGCAGGCACGAAAGAACCCGAAGATCTCCCTGCTTCACGCACTCGCTCCCCAGTCCGCCGAGGACGCCCCCGAGGTTCTCAATGCCGCCATGCGGGCCCTTGAAGAGGTCCGCGACGAAATTTTCTCCTGGGGGTATGAAACCGCAGCGGAGATCGTCAGCGGCGATCCGGCAACGGAGCTTCCGGCGAGGATACGGCAACTCGCCCCGTCGCTTCTTGTTCTCGGGCTCCCCGTTGCGGGCGAGTTGGGAGAGCTCGTCTTCGGCAGCACCGCGGAGATGCTTTTCGCCGGGACGACCTGCCCGCTGCTCGTGTTCCCTCTGTAAAGAACGCGAATGGGATCGGAGTCGCTTATCATATGGGAAGAGGCAGGAGCGCTTCCATGAAGAGCGCGTCTTCGCCGTTCTGGTAGTATCCGGGGACGATGAAGAGCGGAGAAAAGTCGAACACCTCGTAAAAAACGCGGGCTTCTTCGTGGGAAACCCGCACATGAAGATATATTCTGGAGTATCCGAGGGAGATCGCAACCTCGGATACTCCAAGCACGAGCTGAGAGCCTATCCCTTTCCTGCGGTATTCCGGGAGCACCGCTATGTTCGCGAGCTCGGCCCCCTTTTCGCAAGGTCCGAGAGCTGCGAAACCAAGCAAAACATCCTTGCCCCACGCGCCGAGATAGAGCATCGGCGTGCCTCCCGCCAAATCGCGCCGGATAAGCGCTCGCGGCCAGGGTGCGGGCGACGACCGCTCTTCTACGAAACAGACGTCCGGCGCGTCCTTGAGAGAACAGTATCGAATATCGGCCAGGAAAATTACAATCCCTTCTCTTCGCTAAAAGTTCCTGAGAATCGTCTGATCCCTTCCGGGGCCGACGCCGATGAGGTTGACCGGAACTCCGGTCGCCGACTCGATATGCTCCACGTATCTCCGGGCCTGAAGAGGCAGCTGTTCGTACGTGGTACATGAAGCGATATCCTCATGCCATCCCTCGAGATGCTCGTAATGCGGGGAAGCTTTCTCCAGGCGCTGGAGAGCGCAGGGAAAGTGCGGCTCGTCCCGCCCTTCCACAGTGTAGGAGGTGCACACGGGAATACGCTCCTGGCCGGTGAGCACGTCGAGTTTCGTCAGCGCGATCGAGGAGATGCCGTTTACCCTGACCGCGTAGCGCAGAGCTACCAGATCAAGCCACCCGCAACGGCGCGGACGCCCGGTGGTCGCACCGAATTCCGCCCCCCTCTCCCGCAACTTGTTTCCTTCGTCGCCGCAGTCCTCGGTAGGGAAAGGCCCCTCGCCGACCCGGGTGCAGTAAGCTTTCACGACGCCGATGACCCGCCCCACCATCGAGGGGCCGACCCCCAGGCCGACACAGCCTCCCGCCGCAACAGGAGAGGAACTCGTGACATAGGGGTAGGTCCCGTGATCTATATCGAGCAGAGTCCCCTGCGCGCCTTCGAAAAGCACGCCCTTGCCTTCCCGCAGCGCCTCGTCGATGATCAGCGAGGCGTCGTCGACATACGGCGCGAGCGCCTTTCCCCACGAGAGCGCGATCGAGTACATTTCATGGAACGGAAGAGGCTCTTCGCCGTAGATTTTCGCGAGGTACAGATTTTTCTCGTCAAGGTTGTATTCAAGCTTCTCCCTGAGGACGTCACCGTCGAGCAGGTCTTCCACCCGAATTCCGCAGCGGCTGTACTTGTCGACGTACGCTGGACCTATTCCTCTCCCGGTGGTGCCGATTTTCCTGCCCTTGCCCCGAAGCTCTTCCTGAGCCTTGTCCAACACTTTGTGATACGGCATCACGACGTGGGCCGCGCCGCTTATCACGAGCCGGGCGCGGTCTTTCCCCTGGTCCTGAAGCTCCTTGAGCTCTTTCAGAAGCTGTTCGGGGTCGATGACCACCCCGTTCCCGATGATGCAGATCTTGCACGGATACAGCATTCCCGACGGCAACAGATGGAAGACGTATTTCTGCCCCTCGACGATCACCGTGTGCCCTGCATTCGCCCCTCCCTGATAGCGGGCGAAAATATCGACCTTGGCTCCGAGGGCGTCCACAACCCGCCCTTTCCCTTCATCGCCCCACTGGGCGCCGATAATGACCTCGACTTTTCCTTTCACAGTGCAGCCTCCTCATGGTAGTGCCACGTTCTTGCGGAAAAAATCCGCGCCCCGTTCTCCCGGAAATGAATCAGCGGATTCGGAGCAGACGGAACAACTCCGGAAGTGTCACGAAAATACAGCCTTCCGGGAACGCTCCTTCCAACTTTTGAAGATATCGCAGCGTCTCGCTCCGCGCATGCGCGATGACGACAACCCATCCTCGCCGTTTCGCGATATCGAGCGCACGGAGAAACTGTGTTTCCATAAACGCCTCGTCAGCCTGGTGATCCAGGAAAACGGAGGAATACAGAGCCGGAACGCCTTTTTCGACGGCCTTCGAATATGCCGCTGAAAAAGCGTTCGTCCGGCTGTCGAGAAAAAACAAAGAAAAACCGCTCAAAATCTCCATAAAGGAGTCCATGAGCGCCACGTCCGCAGTCGCCCTTGATCCTCTGTGGTTGTTCAGCCCCACGGCGTCCGGCAACGTTTCGACGGCTTGCAGCAGAACATCCGCGACCGCTCCGGGCGACATCCCCGTATCGACGACGTTTCCGGTCGCATTCTCCGTCCACGCACTATCCTTCAGCGCTCCCATGGGCATATGGATGATGTACGGAATTTCCGCCTCTTTCGCCTCTTCCGCCGCGAACACGGAATGAAGCTCGAATGGAAGAATCGCCCAAGTCACAGGGAGTTTCAGCGCCGCGAACCCGGTCGTCATCTTCCGTGAAAACCCGAAATCATCGATCACGAGAGCGAAATAGGGCCCCTCGGAGGAGATGGCGCCCTCCGGTCCGGACGAATCCTCCGGCTGCGCACGGAGCTCTCCGGAGAATGACGCAGGCAAGACGAGGAGGAGAAAGAAAAAAATCCTCGCGATCAATGCATATCGTCCCCTGTTCATGAACCAACTTCAGGCCGCAACGACGCTTAGAAACCGGACGGTACTTTCGGCACGGTCGCTCTCTTTCCGGAGATCAGATCCCGCAACTCCAGCTTCCCCCGCTTAAGCTGTTCGTCCTTCTCCGTCTCCTTCGTCACTTCTCCTTCCACATCGATATCCGGTTCCAGGCCGATATTGTCGATGACCCTTCCCGAAGGAGTTTGGTACCGGGCGATGGTGACGTAGATTCCCGAACCGTCTCCAAGGTTGAAGAGCGTCTGCACCGACCCCTTGCCGAAGCTTTTCTTTCCTACGGACAGCGCCCGGCCTCTGTCGGCGAGAGCGCCAGCGACTATTTCGGATGCGGATGCGCTCCCCTCGTTGATGAGGACGACCATCGGGAGGTCGGTCAGCGTTCCGCGACTGGCGAACATCTCGTCGTTCGCTCTCTCGACGCGCCCCTTCATCTCGACGACAAGGCCTCCGTCGAGGAACATGTCGCAGATCTCCATCGCGCCGTTCAACAAACCGCCTCCGTTGTTCCGGAGATCGAGAATCAATCCTTTGGCGCCCTTGTCGATGAGCCCCCGAAGCGCCTCTTCAAACTCGTCCGCGGTATTCTGCTTGAACTGGGAGAGCTTGATATACCCCAGCGTCTCCTCCATCATCTCCCACCGAACGGACTTCAGTTTGATGATCTCGCGGGCGAGTTCGAACTTGAGGAGCTCCTCCTCCCCCTCTCTGCGAATCCAAATGGTGACGGACGTTCCCGGGGCGCCGCGCAGGTGCTTCACGACCTTCTGCGAGTCCCAACCAAGGATGATCTCCTCCTCGATTTTCACGATCTGATCTTGAGGCTTGAGGCCGGCGCGGTCCGCCGGGGTATCTTCGATCGGGCTGATGACGAGCGTTCTGCCGTCCCTCTGCCCTATATAGATGCCAAGTCCGCCGTACTGTCCTTCCATCTCGATCTCTTCTTCTTTGAGCTGAGGGGGAGAGACGAAGCGAGTGTACGGATCTCCCCACGCGGCGATCATTCCATGGATGGCTCCGTACAGCAGGTCGTCCTCCTCGACCGTTTTCGTTCCGGAATCGACCTGGTAGGTTTCCACGATCGCACGAGCCTGCTTCATCAGCCACATCGAGCGTGCGTTGAACGGAGAGATCCTGGCGAATTCGCCCAGGTCCATCGCTCCGGCGGCCAACAGCCCCCCCGTCACGGCGACTCCAACGACAACGCCGACGACCATTCCGGCGATCCAGCCACGCATGCGCCTCCAGAGCGGCGATAGTTCCTTCTTCATTCTTCGTCTCCTTTGTCTTGTCTTGTCATCTTATTTCCCGAGATACTGCATCGGATCCTTGGCGTCGCCGTTGACTCTGACCTCGAAATGGAGATGGGCGCCCGTCGTCGTTCCGGTAGTGCCGACCGCCCCGATATTCTGCCCTTTTTTCACACGGTCCCCTTCGCCGACCGCGAGGCGCGAGAGGTGAGCGTACACGCTGGAGAGATCTCTGCCGTGATCGATGATGACGATCTGTCCGTAGCCGCGGAGCCATCCCGCGTAGAGGACTTCGCCGGGGCCCGCCGCATAGACCGGAGTCCCGCTCGGCATCCTAATATCGATTCCGGTGTGCATCATCCGCGTCTTGAAGGTCGGGTGCACCCGCATTCCGAAAGAACTGGTGATCTCTCCCCTGGACGGCAACGGCCATGCCAGCTTTCCTCCGGACGGCACCTCCTCGCGTGTGACCGGAGGAGCGTCGGGGCGCATCTCCGCCTCGCGCTTCTTCCGCATCAGCTCCATGATGGTGGACTGAATCTCCCGCTGAGAGTCCTGAAGCTCCTTGACGGCGCGCTGATGGAGAGCGCGTTCGCTCCGGACCTTTTCCAGAAACGTATTGCTGCTCGCTATCTCCTGCCGGTAGGTTTTTCTACTCTGCTCAAGCGCCGCGGAGTTGATCGCGAGCTGCTTCCGCTCCGCATCGAGCTGTGCCGCCGCCTCGCCGAGACGCTCTTTTTTCGCGAGCATTTCCGTGATCATCGTCTCGTCCTGAAGGGCGATGCGGTTCAAGAGCAGCGTCGTCTCCATCGCCTCGTGGGCCGTCGAGGCCGAGAGCAGCAGGTTGAGCTCGGCGACGCCGCCGTATTTATAGATATTCACCAGGCGTTCTTCGAGCACGCGCTTCATCGAGACCAGATCCTGCTCGGTAACCTGGATCTCGCGGCGCAGCGCCTCGACCGCCTGCTTCGTTTTCTCGCTTCTGAGTTCGAGCACGCGTATGCGCTGCTCGGTCATCTTCCGCTTCTGATCCAGCTCGTCTATCCTGGAGATAACGCCCTGTTCCCGTTCCCCCATCTGGCGGACCCGCTGCTGATGTTCGGAGATCTGCCGTTCGAGCGTGCGCATCCGCGCCTCCTCCTGAACGAGTTTCGAGTCGATATCGGAGGCGGCCTTGCAGGGCCGTGTCGAACCGAACACGGTAAACAACGCTCCGAACACGATGGCGAAAAAGACCGTCGTTTTTTTCATGCCGCAAACCTCCTTCAGGACAGGATCACCGGGAGCGCATGCTCCGGGATGTGAAACGATGCACGGCAAGCCAGCTGCACATCCAGCCGGTGGTTGCTCCGGCGGCGAAAAGAAAGACGTAGAACTGCGCCAAAATCCGCCGATTATCAATTATATCAACAAACGCCAGCGTGGAGCGGACAGCCTCGATGGCCGACGAATATGTGCTCCCCAACCCCAAAATCGCCACAAGCGCCCCTCCCGCGCCGAGGAGCATCCCCTGGAAGACGAACGGGAGCGAAATATACGTCGACGTCGCTCCGATGAGGAGCATCACTTCGATCTCTTCTTTTCGGGAATAGATGGCGATTCGAATCGTATTGAAGATCACAAGCGTACTTATCAGCAAGGTCAACAGGAGAATGACCCCCGATACCGCGCTCGACGCACGGGAGATCGTGGCGAGACGCTCCACCAGTTTGCCGGCGTAGAGCACTTCCTCGATCGACGGAAGCACCATGAGATCGCGGACAAGAGGAGTAATGTGTTCCGCCCTTTGCACCTGGATTTCGAGACTCCACGGAAGAGGATTTTCTCCGAGCAGCGTCACCGCCTGCGCCTGGTTGCCGAGCTTTGCCCGAAGTCTTTCAAGCGCCTCTTCCGGCGAGATGGCGCGAACGTTCAGGACCAGTGGGGAGGAACGGACGAGCTCAAGGGCCTGCTCCGCGGTTTCCCCGCGTTTCATGTACGCCTGGACGACAAGCGCTCCCTCGATCCGGGAGATCATATACCGCATGTTCATGGCGAAGAGCGACGCAAACCCCAGAATATAGAGGACGGATGCCGCTGTGAGCAGCGTCAGAAGACTCAGCCCCCAGTGGCGGAAGAGAAGACGGAATGTGTCCCTGAAAGCGTATCTAAAGCTCGCCATCGACGAAATACCTCCCCCTGCGCTCGTCCCGCTTCAGCCGTCCGTTGTGCAGCTCCACGAGGCGCTGTCTGTAGGCGTCCACGAGATACTGATCGTGCGTCGCGACGATCACCGTCGTCCCCGAGGCGTTGATGGAGAGCAAAAGACGCATGATCTCCTCCGAGGTCCGCAGATCAAGATTGCCGGTGGGCTCGTCGGCAAGAAAAACCGACGGCGAATTCGCCATCGCCCGCGCGATCGCCACCCGCTGCTGTTCTCCGCCCGAGAGCTGAGGGGGCTTCAAAAAACGCCTTCTCCAAAGTCCTACCTGATCGATCACTTCGTTGGACCGGCTTTCGACGAGCTTCGGGGGGATACCCATCGCTTCAAGCACGAACGCCACATTCTCGAACACCGTCAGGTTCGGAAGGAGTTTGAAATCCTGAAAGACCACGCCGACCTCTCTCCGGTAGTACGGGAGGTCGGAAGAACGCAGTTTCCGCAAGTTACGGTCCCCGACGGTAATCTGCCCTCTGGTGGGGAGATATTCCCTGGAGATCAGCCGAAGAAGCGTCGTCTTTCCCGATCCGGTGGTCCCTACAAGGTAGAGAAACTCGCCGCTGTCCACCGAGAGGTACACATCCTCGAGCGCGACAATATCGGGTTCGAACACCTTGGTGACTCCAGACAGGCGAATGTCCATTCATTACCTCCTGCGCATAATCCACGCCTGCATGGCGGCGCTCACGATCTGCGACGCCGTCAGGCCGTAATATTCCTTCAGTTCCGGAGGAGAACCGCTCTGTCCGAACTTGTCGAACACCGCGACCATCTTCACAGGCACGGGATAGTTGACTCCAGTGAGCGACGCCACGGCTTCTCCCAGGCCGCCGCTTGCGAAGTGCTCCTCCGCCGTCACGCAACACCCCGTCCTGTGGACCGAATCGAGAATAGCCTGGACGGGAAGAGGCGAAACGCTGTAACAGTCTATGACCTCGGCGCTGATGTTCTGCCGGGCAAGGACATCCGCAGCCCGCAACGCTTCGGGCACCATAATACCACAACAGCATATCGTGACGCCGGTTCCTTCCCGAAGAACGCGTCCTCCACCGGGAAAAAACGCCTCGTCGCCGTTTTCGTAGACATCGGGGGTCGCCGCGGCGCCGAGCCGGATATACACCGGCTTGCGCAGACCGGCCGCGTTTTTCAAAAGAGCGAACGCGGCGGTGTAATCCGCAGGAACGAGGACGGTCATTCCGGGAAAAACCCGCATCAGCGCGATATCTTCGAGCATCTGATGACACGCGCCTTCTTCGCCCGCCGTAAGTCCTGCGCCGAGCCCGGCGATCCGCACCGGCAGTGAAGGAATGGCCACCGCCGTCCGGATCTGATCGTACCCTTTGCCGGTCAGAAACGCCGCCGAGGAGGAGACGAAGACATTATCGCCTCCGAGAGCGAGGCCCGCCGCGGTCAAGATAAGATTCTGCTCCGCCGCTCCGGCGTTGAAGCGGCGCTCCGGGTATGATTCCGCAAACGGAGAGGTCCATGCCGAATCCCCCCCTTCGACCGACACGATCCGGTCGTCGGAGGCCGCCATGGAGAGGAGCGCGTGCCCGAAGGCGTCTCCGGTGCTTCTTCCCGAGGCGTTCATAGCGGATCCCCCTCCTTTTCCAGCTCTCCGAGGGCTTTATCCATGCGCTCGCGGTCAAGGACGTCCGTTTCTCCTGAGCGGGCCCCCTCAAGAAATGAAACGCCTTTCCCCGGACATGTGCGGGCAAGAAGACACTTCGGACGCCCCGCATCCTGTCCGACCAGCCGCAAAGCCTCCTCCAGAGAAGCAAAATCGTGCCCGTCGCACGTTTCCGTCGTCCAGCCGAAGGAGCGGATTTTTCCGCGGAAGGCCTCGTCGGAGGCAGGGCGCTCTTCCGCTTCACCCTTCACCCCATATCTTTCGATAATGAGGAAGATGTTCTCAAGACCGAAACGGG
>LVBO01000383.1 GCA_001604435.1 Synergistales bacterium Syner_01 | reverse complement strand
CGGCAGAGGCGCGCCGTATTCTCCCGGTCGAAGAAGAAGTCTCTCGTTCCAAGCCGATGTATATTCGCGTTCTGGACCACGATTTCGAAAGTCGGAAGAGGCTGCGTGATGAAGAGCATGTGAAGGTTCGGGTTCGAATGCGCGGATAAGGCGTGTGCGATGTGGTACGGAATTCGACTGTCGAACAGCTGATAGTTGTCGATCACGAGAAACGTCCGGATGTCGCAGCGGCATTCGCGCATCAGCTCGGCGATATCGGGAAGAGTTTCGACGCTGGCCGGGAACAGCCCCTTCAGTCTTCGCGCAACCTCGATATCCACATTCCCGAACAGCCTGCAAATGCCTTCCCACACCTTCGTCGGATGTTCGCCGAAGCATGTGTACCAGCTCTGCCTGCCGTTGTACCGCGTCCCCCTTAAAAACTCCCTGACGGCGGTCGTCTTGCCGAAACCGGACGGCGCTTCCGCTATGGTGACCGGGAACGCCGATATTCCGGCCAGGCGGGCCGTAAGACGTTCGGGGAAGACGTATGGTTCACCGCTGGGTCGTCGACTCGTCGCTTTTCGCATGGAATTCCTCTCCGTTTCATCCGGGGCATCCGGCGCAGTGCACATAATCGTGTCTTGGAATCACCCGATCATGATTGTACGATAAAAAAGCAAGAAGTGCGCGCACTTTCCCGGACGCGGAACCGGAACACGGAGTTCCCGCCGAAATTACTTATGGCTTCGAACCTGAAAGTCGAGGCTCCATTTGTCTAACTTGAATTTGAACTTTTTAAACGCCGATTCGTTGGTCTTCTTCCAGTTGCCTTGAAAAGGTTTGAACAGTTTATTGAGAGGTACCGTATGTTCGTATTTATACACCTGACCGGGGTACCATTCGCCTTTAATCGGATTTGTCCCGGTCATACTGAATTTGACCTTCCAGCTCGGAGATTCCATTGTTCCGGGATAGTGCGGTATAGTGAACACGCCGTTCCAGCTGATTTTTCTATCGAAAATTACCGTGAGGATGTCGCCGTTTTTGCTGTTGTTGATGATATCGAATTTGAGCACCAGACGCAGGTGGTTCCCGTCGCCGACTTTCGTGTTTTTTTGCTTCCGCAGTTGCGTTCCCGTGTACTTGACCGTCACCCAGTCCGGTTTCGCCAGAGCGGCGGAGGCGAACGCCAGCAACAGCAGCACCGCGATGCCCGTGAACAGCCCGAACCGCTTCTTTTCTCTCATGTATTTACCTTCCTTTGTCGAATGTACTTGGAAAAATTCCGTATATGTTGCGGGAAAGAAGTTTCCCGCAACATATACGTCTCACAAGAGGTCTCCCCGAAAAAAACGTTTACCCTGCCGCGGGAATCTCTATTTTTATTTTCCGTGTTTTGATTTTTTCCTCGTTTCCCCAATCCTTTTCCGATTTCACGGAGTCTTCCCGAATGAGAATCGAGTCGCCGTCGTCCGTCAATCCTTCGAACCAGTAGTTTTTCGTCGCGGTCGCTTCTTTTAGAACGACCAGCTCCTCCGCTACCGTGTCGTACATCACCGCCGAGAGACGAAGCGCGGCCATCGAAAAAGCCCCGCTCTCCGTCTCGCGCACGTCGTCGATCCGGGTCAGTGCAACACGTCCCGCGTCGATCCACAAGGCGGAGCCCCTCGTCCCGGGGATTTCGATTTTTTGCTCCATTGTTTCCAGCTCGTACAGGATGTACGTCATGTCGGCCCGTACTCCGCTTCCGCTCATCAGCAGGAAATAACTCCCGTCCTGGCAGAAAACGATGTCCTGGCATTCTTCCGCGCTCTCGAGAGGCAGGAACGACAGAAACTCCCCGTCTTCCGCGAAGAACCAGACCCCGGTTTCGTTTTCCGCCGCGGGGCTCGACTCGTCCGCCCCGACGACGCTCCAAAAACGCACCGTGCCTTCGATTTCGGGCGCTACGTCGCGCACTTCCGCCTCGACTCTTTCTTCGCCCTTATACACGCTCCCGCTCTTCAGCGAAAAGGCGAAAACGTCGGGCGCGGCGCCTTCCATCCCTTCCTGTTCGACGAAGGCTAGGTTCGCGAGGATTTTCTCCGCATCGCCTTTTTTGAACTTCTTGTTCGCCGTCTCCCAGGTTACTTCGGCCATAAAAAGAAACGGATCCGTCTCTATGAACAGAACCACGTGCGAAAGCCCCGTATCCGATTCCGCATATCTCACGACTTGGCACGGATACGAGAACTTCGCGCCGATTTCTTTCGGGGCTTCGGTGAACGTCAACTTTTTCGCGTCGGGGCTTTCCCAGAACGTCTCCGAGCCGATAAATTCGCGAAGAACGCTCTCGTCGAGTTTTCGAAGTTTTTTCGCCACGTCGGACGAAGCGGAAAACCGCCCGACGCCGAGCGTCGCGGCGGGCCCGTCGCCGCCTTCGCCCCAACTGTAGACGAACCATGGTTTTTCATCGTCGCCGTCCGAATAATCTTCGATCGACGCGTCTTCGGGCAGTCCGGTAGCCTGTATCCATAACCCTTTCACCCATGCATCCGGCGCATCGCCGGCGTTCGCGGCGTTCACGAAGCACAATGCCGCGGCGACAATACAGAAGAGCGAAATGTACCGTGCGATCTTTTCCATTTTACTGAAACCTCCATTCTATATATGGTTTAGAATCTGCAAAACGGAGTTTCGTTCGCCGAACGTGAAGCTAAAGTCGAAACCGGCGCCGAACATGTACTCGGCGCGTATCCTGCTCTTTCTTATTTAAATTGAGCAGGGTCGACGTTGAGAATCGTGCACGCCGTGTCCCACACGCTTAGGTCCTTTCGCCAGTCGTAGAAATTATTCATCGCTTGCGCGAAACTGTCCGCTTCCCAGTCGTCCGTGGCAACTCCCATGTCGCTGAAAATCTTGAGCAGTTCTCCGCCCAGCTCGACACGCTGCGCGTCCGTCGTCGTACCGTACCAGTGCATCTCGACCGCGTTTTTAAAACGCTCTATTCTCTCCGCGTGAACTTCGAGGGCTTTCGCCGCCATCGCCGTGTCAAGATCGATCTCATCGAAGACCCCGTCCTTTTCCGCCTGAACCATAGACCATTCAAGGGCAAGGTCGAAGTCCGGTTCCTCTCTCCGCTCGACTTTGAGGGATGACGTCCAGCGACTCCGCTCGCCGAGGTCTCCTTCGTTCTCCTCGAACTCGGCGACTTCTCCCCCGAATTGAGAGTGTTCATAGAGCGTGACCTTGTACCCCGGACATACGGCTACGGAACACACGCTGTCGTTGGGCATGTCGAAGCCCTTGCCCAAATCATACTCTCCCAGTGCGGGGATGTGCCACGCAATGCCTCGAAACTCCGGCAGGGAATAGACGACGGCGACGAAACCCGGTGTTTTCTCGTCGTTCTCTTCGGGTTCTTCGTCGAACACATCGCCTCTGCCTTCTTCGCGGTCGACGAGCTTCATGTGTGTGAACCACTCTTCGCTCCTGTCGGAGTACTCGCCGAACGTGTCCGCCGCGCCCGCGGCTTGGACGAGAAAAACGTAATCGTCGGCGAATACGCCGAGTATCGCGACCCTTTTGGCCTCCTCGTTCTCGCCGATTTCATATTCCGCTGTCATACACGGGTACGAGAGCAGTTCGGCGAAGTCTTCCGCCCCCGCGTCGAACTCGATGTCGTCGGCGTCGCCGCCGCTGTCCTTCACGCTCTCCACAATCGATTCCTTTACTTTTTCGGGCGTTGTTTCGTCGCCGGCGGGCGTCCTGTAGATGCCGAGCACAAGCGCGCCGTCGTCGAGGGCTCGAATGTAGGTGACTTCACCGTCGTCGTCCGCGGTAAACTCGATCACTTCCGCGTCGTCCGGAAAGTCCGGAATCCGAAGCCACAATCCGTCGACACCCGCGTCCGCTCCCGAGACATTTCCGTCTTGGGTTTCTTCTTCGTTGTCGCTTGTTCCGGACGGATCGCGATCGACGATTCTCATGTTCTCGAACCAGTCTTTCATCTCTTCTCCGTCGTAGTCTTCCATGCGATCCGCTACGAGCGAGAGGTGCACGCGGAAGATCCACTCGTCGGTGAAGATGAAAATGTCCTGGTTTCCTCTCATGTCCTCGTCTTTACCGGTCGTATACAGCGCTGTCGCGACCGGGTGCGAGTAAATCTCTTCGAGTTCCTCGACGGACTCGGTGATTTCGACGTCGTCCGGGGCGATTTCGATGTTCTTGCGGAGACGTTGCAGTTTGACGACCAACTTTCCGGTATCGCCGGGGGTTAAGGCTTCGCCGTTTCTGTCCTCCGAGTATATCCTTTCGATCGATACTTTCAGTATGCCGCCGTCGAAATCCCGCTCGAAGTACGCCTCGCCCTCGCCGTCCGACTGGACGTTGAAGGACGTGGAGCTCGCCTCCGGGAGACCGGGAATCTCGATCCACAATCCCTTCACCTTGCCGTCGTTCGCTCGTACAGGAGCCGCGAACAACGAGAACGCCAGGGCAAAGACAAAAAATGTACCAATACGTTTCCTCATACTTGTTCCTCCATTCCTCTCGATATGTCCGTCCTTGAGCCGGAAGGCGTCGATACTCGATCGACGGAGCCCGGTAGTTCCCCGAGGGGGACGGCTTCTTTTTTCTTCCGTCTCTTTCTCGAAAAACGACATAGAGGGGCGCCCGAGCGCCTCTTCCAAGGAGACGATACACTGCTTTCAAGGTTTGTGGAATCACCCGTTCGGGTGGTATTCCCGGGGGGATTCCCGGAAAGGATAGGGGGAGGGAGCGAAGGAATCGTGTCTTTTTCAGAAGGACGCTTTTGTCAATTCGACGCGGGAATGCACTCCCAGCTTTCCATAGACGGCCTTTGTTATGCTCTTCACCGTGTTTTCGGTTACGAAGAGCTTTTCCGAGATCTCCTTGACCGAAAGGCCGTTTTTCAGAAGAAGCGCCACCTCGCGCTGCCTGGCGCTGAGAATGCATCCCGACCCCGAAAGGGCTTTGCGTACCGCTTCCGCGCCCGATGCCTGACGTGCGCACAGTGAACGCAACGCGCGTACCCGGTCTTCAGGGAAAGCGCTTTGAAGGGAATCGAACAACGGCGTCAACGAGTCTCCGTGTTCGGCGAAAGGCAGGTACACTTCATCCGGAAGTGCCAGAAGGAGCGCCTGTTCAAGATACTCGACGGCCTCCGCCCGACATCCTTCCGCGTTCTTTGCGACGGCGAGATAGATGTTGTAATAGACTTGCGGGAGCATATAGTGCATCCTGCGGGCGAACTCCATGACCGGCTCCGCGATGCCGTAGAGTTCGGAATAGCGGTCTTCCTGAAGCAGCGCCATTCCGTGAAGCATCATCGCATACGGTTGTCCGTCGGTGTAGACGACTTTCCGGATGCTCTCGGCGTCGCGGAGCCAGGGAGGCAGATCGTCGAGGCGTCCGAGCGCCAGGTCGGTAACGGCCAGGCAGAGGTCGCCGATGCGGAGGAGCGATGTCTGCTGCGCTTCCCGGGCGTCCTTCAGAATGCTGCGACGTATGGAGGTGTACGAATCGCCGTCGCCGCGGAGCAGCATGATGCGGGCCAACACCAGCGATGCGCAGAGACAGTTGCCGATCTGTCCCGCGCCGCGCGCTTCGAAAAGCGCGGTATGGCACATGACCTCCGCTTCGACGTCGTCTCCGCGGAAGAGCGCGGCTTCGGCGCGCAGGACATACTCTCCGCCGGCGCCGTGCCCTCCCGCGAGGGCGACGTAATACGGCAGGCATTCGTCCATCACCGAGAGCGTTTGTTTCAGTGCGCCGCTTTCCCTCCAGTAGAGAAAGAGCACCGACGCTCCGCTCATCGTCCACGGCATGGCCCCCCCGAAAATAACCGACCGCGGAGGGGCCGACAGTTGACGCAGGGAGTCGTACGCCCGCCTGTGGTATTCGCTCATCTTGGCGATATCGTTGAACTGCGGGAAGGACATCAGGATGGAAAACTCCCCCCTGATCCGCAGCAACTCCGTCCCGGAGAGGCCGGAGGGAGCGTCGAGGAGCTTCTGCACCAGCGCCGTCGTTTTTGAAAACGGGAGCATCCTTCTGTCCCTGAAGAACTGCTGGCCGAACGTCACAAGAGCCAGCGGGTATTTCAGCAGCGTTTCCTCCGGGCACTCGTCGATAAGGCGCTCGAAGAGGTCGATGACGCTTCGCTCCCTGAAATTGTAAAAATACTGCGTTGTGAACGGCATCGAGAGGATCGCCTCGTAGTTCCCGGTCTCGATGTGGAACTGCGTCGCGTGAAAATACTCGCCGACCGTCTCGCACGCGCGTCCCGCCCTACGGTACGTCTCCTGTCGGAACGTCTCGCCCGTTTGTTCGAACCTGTTCCTCAGATAGTCCTGAAGGAGGCTGTGCATGTAGTACACGCCCTCGTCCGGAACGAACGGAACGAAAGCGTTCCGCCTCAGGATTTCGTCGATATTCACATCGTTGGAAACGCCTTCGAGCATGATCGACGCCTGGCGCGGGGAAAAACACTCGAACAGCGAGACGGAAAGCAAAAAACGTTTTTCCTCCTCCGAGAGGCGGTTCCATATCGAGGTCTCGATAAGGTCGTTCATGGTGTTTGCCGGAGCAAGAACTCCCGTCGCCTTGTAGTGGAGCATCTGGAGTTTGAGAGCTGCGATCCATCCGCCCGTGGCGGCGCAGACCGTTTCCAGCTCTTGGGACGAGAGCGAAAGCCCCGCCAGCGCGAAGTAGCGCTGCACGCTCCGCTTATCGAAGGAAAAATCGACCGGGCCGATGTTGTGAATGTCGGGGGCGCGCCAGGTCGTGTTCTCGGAGAGCTTCTGCGTGATGAAGACGATATGGAGCGCGTCGTTGCGGTGCAGGGAAAATGCGTTGATGATATCGGACTGCACTTCGCTTTTTACGAGCTGATAGTTGTCGATGATCAAAAAAGAATCGCGGTCGCAGGAACACTCGCGCATGATCGCGGCCACATCCGCCATTGTTTCCCTGTTCGGCGTGTCGAGGCTTCGAAGGTTCCGGGATACTCTCGGGTCGACGTCGTCGAAGAGATCGCAGATAGTGCCCCAGGCTTTCGAGGATGGTTCCCCGAGACTCGTGTACCAGAACGCGCGCGAAGAGGATGGGATGTGCGCGCGCAGGTATTCGCGAAACGAGGTCGTCTTGCCGAATCCGGAAGGCGCTTCGATGAGCGTCAGCGGACAGTCCTTGACGCGGGAGACTTTCGACAAAATCCGTTCCGGAAAGTAGACGATGTCTTCGGCGTGGACGCTTTTTCGGGGCATTGTATTCTCTCCTGTGCATCGTAATGGGGTGGCCGAGGGCTCCGGTTTCTATGGTACCCTAAGTTATTCACTGAATCCAGTTTTGACAATCAATTTGCATTCGCTCCCCCCGAGAGTGAACGTTCCGATGAATCCCACTGTAAGCATTGAAAATAAAAGAAATCAAGAGATTTTAAGAGGAAAAATGAAATATCAAAGGCATATGCACGTTATTTACTCTTTCTTCTGGCGCTGAATGTCGCTATAATCTTATTGGTTAGCATTGGTCAAACAAGGAGTGATCGCCATGGATTTCGCAAAACTGACGACGAAGTCACGGGAAGCTTTCTCGGACGCACAGAATAAAGCCGTCACCTACGGACATTCGGAGGTGGACGGCGAGCATCTTCTGCTCGCGCTCGCCGAACAGGTGGAAGGGCTTATTCCTCGGCTGCTCGCCCGGATGAACGTCGACTCGAAAAGTCTTGTCCGCAAACTGGAGGAGGAGCTTTCGCGCCGCGTCCGGGTCTCGGGGCCGGGAGTGGAGCCGGGAAAGGTGTACGTTTCGCAGCGCCTCTCCCGGCTTTTGGTGAAGGCGGAGCAGCGGGCGGAGCAGCTGAAGGACGAATACATCTCGGTTGAGCATCTCTTCGCCGCGTTTCTCGAGGAGGGAAAGACGAGCGCCGCCGGGCGGATTCTTGCGGAACTCGGGGCGACGGAGGAGAAGTTCCTCTCCGTCCTCAACGAAGTGCGCGGAAGGGCGCGCGTCTGCAGCGACAACCCCGAGAGCACCTACGAGGCGCTGGAGAAGTACGGGCGCGATCTGGTGGCGATGGCTCGCGCCGGAAAGCTCGACCCGGTCATCGGGCGCGACGAAGAGGTCCGCAGGGTGATCCGCATCCTGAGCCGGAAGACGAAGAACAATCCCGTGCTCATCGGCGACCCCGGCGTCGGCAAGACGGCCATCGTCGAGGGGCTCGCCGGGCGCATCGTGAAGGGCGACGTCCCCGAGGGCCTGAAGGACCGTTCGATTTTCGCGCTCGACATGGGATCGCTCGTCGCGGGGGCCAAGTTTCGGGGCGAGTTCGAAGAGCGCCTGAAAGCGGTGCTCAACGAGGTCAAGGAGAGCGACGGGAGGATCATCCTCTTCATCGACGAACTGCACACCATCGTGGGCGCGGGCGCGGCGGAGGGCGCCATCGACGCGGGGAATATGCTCAAGCCACTGCTCGCGCGCGGAGAACTGCACTGTATCGGCGCGACTACGGTGGACGAGTACCGCAAGCGCATCGAAAAGGACGCGGCGCTCGCCAGACGGTTCCAACCCGTCCTGGTGGAGCAGCCGACGGTGGAGGATACGGTGTCCATACTGCGGGGGCTGAAAGACCGCTTCCAGGTGCACCACGGAGTGAAGATCCGCGACAACGCCCTCGTCGCGGCGGCGGTGCTTTCCAACCGCTATATCAC
>LVBO01000035.1 GCA_001604435.1 Synergistales bacterium Syner_01 | reverse complement strand
AGGATGGCCTGTTCGGTGCTGTAGGAGTACGCCTTGTTTTTGAACATGGCGAGGGTATGCGCCGCGGGCGTGGCGGTGAGGCCGATTTTCACGGCGTCGAAGTAGTCGAGGACGTATTTCCAGCAGCCGGTTTCTTTCGCGGAGTAGCCGCGGTGGCACTCGTCGGCGATGATGACGTCGAAGGCGTTGATGGGGATGTCGAGCTTGTCGGCGTCGACGTCGTACTCGAAACCGCCGGCGGCGTCTTTGCCGAGCAGGTTGATCGCCATGCGCTGGATGGTGGAGACGTAGACGAAGGTGTGCGTCTCCCGGGGGTTGGTGAGGTACTCTTCGGGGAGCGCTTTGGAGTCGAAGCTGTTTCCGTCTTCCAGCTCGTCGCGGGTGAATCTCTGGCTGTAGACTTCGTAGTCTCTGTCCAGCTTGAGCCCCTCCGGCGTTTGAAAGGCGGCGAGCGCGGAGACGGTCTGCGCGGCGAGGGCGCGCCGGTCCACCAGGAAGAGAATTCGTCGCGCGTAGCCGGATTTGAGCAGCCGGTAGATTGAGGAGACGAGGGTGAAGGTTTTGCCGGTTCCCGTCGCCATGGCGATCAGCATGCTCTTTTTGCCGCTGCGCAGGGCGCTTTCGATGGCTTCGACGGCGGCTATCTGGTAGGGGCGCAGGCGTTCTATTTCGGCGACGGGCCTTTGAGCGAACCATCGTTCGGCGCTTTCGGTGTCCTTGCGGTATTTTTCGAGGAGAGCCTGCGGGGAGTGGAAGTCCGCCAGCAGCCGGGAGGCGTTTTCTTTTCTGCGCACGTCGAGGTGATAGATCGACTCGCCGTTGGTGGAATAGAGGAAGGGAACTTTGTACCCCCGCCATTCGCCGACCGTGTCCGGTACGCCGCGGGCGTATCGTTTGGCCTGTTCGAGCACGTTTTCGGCGCCGAGAGAGACTTTTTTGGCTTCGATGATGCCGAGCAGCTTGCCGTCGACGAAAAGGGCGTAGTCGGCGGGACCGGTCCCGGTTGGGTATTCTTCGACGGCGTGACGGGCGAGCGACGAGAAGTCGCAAACTTCGTCGTTGCGGACGATGATCCAGTCGAGGACGGGCGATCGAAGCCGCGCATCGATGCGTTCTTTTCGTGTACGAGCCTCGGATTCAGTCATTGCCACACCCCTTTTTCCGTGCGCGCCGCGGACGCTCTCGGGCGGTCAAGCAACTCAACAGATGCACGCGGCGGAAATACCGCGTGTTCTTCAAAAAACCCGATCTTCGTTTTACCATAGTCCATCTACTTCGGCAAGACTTTTCCAGGATTATTTTCGAAAAGAGCGAAAAATTTCCATGCGTACTACTTCGACGGGGGGGCATAGTTCATTCGGGGAGAATGAGCAAGGGGGTATATGGAGGCCACTCGAATCGTCGCCGGAAGGGCCGGTATGCAGCGCATCGAGCGCAGTGAGTATTCGCCGGAAGCGCGTTATGGAGGAAAACAAGAATAGCTCAAAGCAGATTTTCTAAAGTCTCCTTGGAGAGTTCACAATCCCGTAGTATCTTCACCAGAAGCCCGGGGCCGATCTCTTCTCCCGCGTGAACAGGGACGACGGTGGAACGGCCGTCGACATGCCGCAGGTAATGATGGCTGCCCTTGATTCGCAGGACCTTGAATCCGATATCTTCAAGTGCGGCTATCAACGCTTTCCCCGTCACGACAGGAAGCTTTGTCATATTGGAACGCTCACCTGCTGGACTCCGATGAATTCGAGGCGCTCCGCATCGTTGTCCTCCACCTCAAGACACAGTTCGATGGCCTCTTTTATCCGGACGGAAAGCTCGTCGAGCGACTTCGCCTGAGTATGACACCCTCGCAACGCAGGTACCGAAGCGACGTAATAACCATCCTGATCCTGTTCAATGATAACGCTGAACTGCCTGGCCATGATCCCCACCTCCCCGAGTATGATTCTAACAGACGGACAGCCCGCTTCCGGCGATCGTCCGCAAATCTTTCTTGAAGCGCGACGTCGGCTCAACTTCGTACATCCCTTAAAATTGATTCCATCATTTCGACGACGTCGGTAAATCCTCTCACCGAAGGATCGCGGGCGATTGCATCGGCTTCCCGCAGCGCGGCGAGCGTTTCATCGCCGGGGCACTCTTCTTCCAGGGCGTCGACGGAGCCCAGCACACGCGCGGCATTCCGTTCCGAGAGATTGCGGAAGCGTCGGTACAGCTCTTTTCTTTTCGTCGGTTCAAGCGTAGCCCGAGACATTGTTTCCCCTCCCGAATCGCTCCTGTGCGCACCCGTATTGTACCTCATGCCGTACGTGCCGTTCAACAGAAGGAACGCGGACTTTTCCAGGATTATTTTCGAAAAGAGCAATAAATTCGCATGCATTCTACTTCGACGGGGGGGGTTCATAGTTCGTCGTTCGGGGCGGGCTAGTTGTATACCGTGCTCCTATGGCCGATCTCCACTATCAACACCAGGAGCCTGCCGTCTTCGATACGGCACAGGACGCGCCAATCACCCACGCGATATCGCCAGAGACCGGACAGAGTCGCGGTCAGTCCCTTGCCGCGAGAACGCGGGCTTTCAAGTTTTTCCAGCTCGGACAGGTATCGTACGATCCGCAGAGCTTCGGGGGCGTCGATGGCGGCCAGCTGCTTCTCGGCACGGCGGGAGAGTTCAATCCTCCAGCCCAAGACGGCGCCTCACGTCATCAAGAGAGGAAGACTCGCCGCCGTCGAGAAGGTACTCTTCGTAGGCGGCCGCAGCAAGAGCGGCGTCCTCCATATCGTCGATGTATGTCTCGATGGCCTTGCGGGCATACCATGTCTTGGTCCTGCCCGTCTTTCGCGCCAAAGCGTCAAGGCGCGATGAGAGTTTTTCGTCCAGTCGCAGAGCAAGCATAGAATCTCCTCCTTTCTTGCTATACAAGTATAGCAGAAAGGCCGTTTCAATGCAGGAGAAGCTTTACCGCCGAGTGTGATTTTAGGAAGCGGAGGTCCGCTGTTCTCTGTTCACGGGGCGGCTCTCGGAGGACGTAATAAGCAGCGAGCAACTGCTTGACGAATCGGCCTCCTTGCATGTACAGTAACATGTACATGCAAGGAGGGGATCTCATGAACACGATCACCTATACAGCGGCGCGGGCGAATCTTGCGGATACGATGGATAAGGTCTGCAACGATCATGAAGCGATCATCATCACGCGCAAGAGCGATCAGGCCGTCGTTATGATCTCGCTCGAGGAGTACAACGCTCTTGAAGAAACGGCGCATCTGCTGCGGACACCCGCCAACGCGGGGAGGCTGCTCTCGGCCGTCGCTCGGCTGAGGGCCGGTAAGGGCGTGGAGCGAAAGCCGGCAGAATGAGGGTTATTTTCGCCGACGAGGCGTGGGAGGATTATCTGTACTGGCAAAAACAGGACAGACAGATGGTTGAGCGGATCAACAGGCTGATCGGGGAGATTCAGCGGGATCCGTTCGCTGGAATAGGAAAGCCCGAAGCACTGAAGCATGCTCCGGCCGGTTTCTGGTCGCGACGGATAACCGGAGAACACCGTATCGTCTATAGCGTCGAGGACGATGCGCTTTTGATCGCGCAGCTTCGATTCCATTACTGAAACGTGCCCGCTTCCGGCGATCGTCCGCAAATCTTTCTTGAAGCGCGACGTCGGCTCAACTTCGTACATCCCTTAAAATTGATTCCATCATTTCGACGACGTCGGTAAATCCTCTCACCGAAGGATCGCGGGCGATTGCATCGGCTTCCCGCAGCGCGGCGAGCGTTTCATCGCCGGGGCGCTCTTCTTCCAGGGCCTCGACGGAGCCCAGCACACGCGCGGCATTCCCTTCCGAGAGATTGCGGAAGCGTCGGTACAGCTCTTTTCTTTTCGTCGGTTCAAGCGTAGCCCGAGACATTGTTTCCCCTCCCGAATCGCTCCTGTGCGCACCTGTATTGTACCTCATGCCGTACGTGCCGTTCAACAGAAGGAACGCGGACCGTCCGAAGCCTGTCCGCGTTCCTTTTTCCGTACGCGCTGCGGAGGACGCTCTCGGGCGGTCAAGCAACGGTGAAGCAACTCAACGACCGCACGCGGCGGGAATACCGCATGTTGACAGCAATCGCGCCGGAAGCCGCCGTTCCAGTCAAGCAACGGTCAAACAAAACTCGGCATCGCATCATGCCCACTTCGGAAGGTACTTTCTCGCCCGGCTGCCGACTGTTTCATCGTGACGGCAGGAACTTGATTTTCAGGCCTTCGGACTTGATTCATTCATAGCTCCCCAGAACGAACCGGGCCTGTTCTCGCCGGAGCATCTCGTATGGCGTCATGAAGCGCAGACCGAGACCGATGCAGACATTGGGTATTTTGATGCGTTTAGTGGAGTTGGCGGGGACTTCGTGAGTGACCACCACATACCCTCCTGCCAGCGCATGAGCTATCAGATAGAAATCGGCCACTTGGAAGAATGTATTGATCGCCGTCGGTTCGTAGTTTTGTCCCATGGTCCACCCGCTCACTTGACCGAATTGCGAGGCGGCCCGAGTATCGGTTGCAAGGAACATGTTACCAGCGTTTTCCCGCATCCAGTCGGTGAGTTCGTCCGCTCCGGCGGCGATCTCGTCGGCAACCTTGTCGATACTGAATACCTTTTGGGCGCGACTGCTTTCGATCAGCCATTCCCAGAATGCAGGGCAGAAATCGAGCCCGTAATGAAGGTTCTTCGCCTGAATGAAAACATTCGCGTCGAGCATCACCCCATCACCCCCAGCTCGCGCGCGGCTTGGTAGAAGGTGGACGTCTTGCGCATTCCCAGCATTCGGAAGGCGTCCCGAAACAGAGTCTGTCCTTCCAATGTGCTGGAGAACACGGCGTGTGCGAAGCGTTTGCCGGTGCGAGCGGCCAAGGTGCGGTAATAATCGCCGCCGCCGCTGCCGCCAATATCCAGCGCTCGTATTCTTGCCGTCTCTTGGCGATAGTTCTGCCAAAGAGTGTCCCGATCAATGAAACCGGCATCGAACAGACGGCGCAACGCCACGAGAGAACTCACTTTGAACAGGTGGGCCAAGCGTTGCATCTCGTCGGCAACAGGCGCGTCGGGTTCGTGCGCCTCATGCAGCGCATCCAACGGCATCATGAGTTCGGCGGCAACTCTGTTGCACCATCGTTCAACCCCTTGCTTCGGGACGCTGCCGGCTTCGGGATCGGATATCCCGCTTTCTCCCAGCCAAATATGCGCCAGTTCGTGGGCGAGCGTAAACATCCGGGCAGCCTTGCTGTCGGAGGCGTTGATGAAGACCAGCGGCGCTCTGTCGTCGACCAGAGCGAAACCGCGAAATTCGGCCGCGTCCAGTGTGCGCCGGCTGTTGCTGCCGACGATGGAACTGGCCATCACAAGTATTCCAGCGTCTTCAGCCTTGAAGACAAGCTGACGCAAGGCATCGGTCCATGTCGACAACGTGCGCCGTTCGGCGACGGAAAGCCCCAGGATTTGCCGCATCTCCCCGGCCACCTGTTCTGGTTGGTCCTCTACGGTTGCACTTGAGACAAAATCGAGGCGCGCAAGGCCATGGACGCGTGCATAGTCGCGATACCAGTCCTGCCGTTGCTGACAGAGATACAGGGTATCAAGCAACGCGGTGCTCGGTTCGGCCGGGGCTTCATCGCGCCGAGTCCGGAAATCGGGGACCGGGAGTTGCTGTACGGGCGGTTCGGGCAGGAAAAAATACCCGATCGGAGTGCGGGTGAGCCTGGCGAAGTCCTCGAGCTGTTTCAGTGTTGGCTGAGCATCGCCGGAGAGCCATAGAGCCCACTTTCGAAAAGATCTCTCCAAAGCGGTATCGGACAGACGAGCCCGTTCCGCTGCCCAGCGCAATACTGGAATGGAAGCAGGAACGGTGTTCATACGCTCATCTCCTTGGCATGAATTTGGACGGTTGCGGCGATTGCGATCAGATGACGCCGACAATCTTTTTTTCGGGTGAGAGTCTTTCGAGAAAACCCGATCTTCGTTTTACCATAGTCCATCTACTTCGGCAAGACTTTTCGAAGATTATTTTCGAAAAGAGCGATAAATTTCCATGCGTTCTACTCGCTCTTCTCCGTCAGGAGTTTTTCATAGTTCGTCGTTCGGGCGGGGCCAGTTGCACACTGTGCTTCTATGGCCGATCTCCACTGCCGGCACCAGAAGCCTGCCGTCCTCGATACGTCACAGGACGCGCCAATCACCCACGCGATATCGCCAGAGACCGGACAGATCGGCGGTCAGCCCCTTGCCGCGAGAACGCGGGCTTTCAAGTTTCTCCAGCTCGGACAGGTATCGTACGATCCGAAGAGCTTCGGGGGCGTCGATGGCGGCCGGCTGCTTCTCGGCACGGCGGGAGAGTTCAATCCTCCAATCCAAGACGACGCCTCGCTTCACCAAAAGGGGAGGAGGCGCCGCCCTTCGTAAGCAGCCGCAACAAGAGCGGCATCCTCCATATCGTCGATGTGCCTCGATGGCCTTAAGGGCATACCATTGCCCATCTTCCGCAGCCCCTCTCCGATCTCCGGCATATCGTCTCTTTATACTGTCCATCGATTCGAGGGCAGGGCATATATCTACACGGCCGGAACATCGCTGCGCTTTCCCGCAACGAACCGCTCGGCCCAAAATATGGCGGCCGCAAGAGCTAGTCCCGCAAGCGAGCTGAGCATCTCCGGGGCGATCAGCATGATTCCACTGCAAACCCAAACGATTCGCCGTACCATCGTTATTTTTTTCGTTAAATATCCCTGCAGCCCGACAGTCATACAGAAGACGCCCATGAGACAGAAAAAAGCCGTCATCGCAATCTGATACCATGTGCCGATCAGAACCAGGGCGGGCTGCAAAGCCATGCAAAAAGCGATCAGGAACGCGGGGATCGCCATATTCCAGGCTGTATACCCTATTTTGACCGCCGAAGCGCCGGCGATGGGAGCCGCGGCAAAGGCGGCCATCGCGACCGGGGGAGTGATGGCGGACATCGCACCGAAATAGAGCACGAAAAGGTGGGCCGCCATGGGGGGGACTCCCAGAGATACGATCGCAGGAGCGCCCAGGATGGCCAGAATTATGTAGCATGCGGACGCGGGAAGCCCCATGCCCATAATAATGGATCCCACCATGATGAGTATGAGCAACAGCCAAAGCTTGCCGCCGGAAAGCGCCACCAGAATGTTGGCAAGTTTGAGGATAAGCCCGGAAGACTGGAGCGCCAGAAGAATCAGTCCGGCACAGGCGCATGCCATGATGACGGTGAGCGACCCCTTCGCGGTTTTCACGAGAATATCCAGCCACTTCTCTCTGAGAACACGGCGCAACTCGCCCTTCGTCATGGAAAGGATCACCAGCAGGACGCAGCAATATAAACAGGCCTTGTCCGCAGGATAGCGCATCACGGCGAGAACATAAACCAAAACGACCAAGGGTGCCAAATAGATGTGGCCACCAGTTTTCATAACTTTTCTGAAGTCAGGCACCTCTTCAGGGGTCAACCCTCGTAGATCGAGAGCCCTCGCCCGAAGATCGACACAAAGATACAGCGCGATATAATACAAAAGCGCCGGTAACAGTGCCGCTTTGCAGATATCCCAATACGGGACGCCAAGTATGTCCGCCATGATGAACGCCGCGGCCCCCATGATGGGAGGCATGATCAGGCCGCCCGTAGAAGCCACCGCTTCCACCGCCCCGGCGAACCTGGGAGAATAGCCGACCTTCTTCATCAAAGGGATGGTGATCGTTCCCGTTCCGGCTACGTTGGCGACAGCGCTTCCACTGATGGAACCGAAGAGAGCGCTGCCGAATATGGCTACTTTCGCAGGACCTCCCCGTACGGTTCCGAATCCGCTGTTCGCAAGGTTTAAAAAGAAGTCGCTTCCCCCCAAAGATTCCAGAAGCTGTCCAAACAACAGAAAGATAAAAACCTGATTGGTCGAAACACCCAGAACACTGCTGAAGATTCCTTCGGTGCACATATATCCCATGGAAATGATCTGTGAAAAACGTACTCCCGAATGACGAAAAAGAGCGAAGGGCATATATTTGCCGAAATAAGCGTATGCAAGAAAAAATATCGCGATCAACGGCATTGCCCAGCCCGTAGTTTTTTTACATCCCAGGAGTACCATCACGATCAGAAGGGATCCGAAAATTTTGTCGCTCGTCTCCGGTATGGTCAAACGCATGGGTTCAGCCATATCCATCCAATTGAACGTAACGTTGAAGCACGCCGCCAATGCCGTCATACTGAGGAAAAGACCAAACAGAGGAAGAAGAGCGCTTCGCCTGGGCGAAACACCTTCTTCGGTCCTGTAATGGATCAGAAACACCATGGCAAGCCCGAGCCCCAGGTGAATGCTCCGCTGCTGCATGCCGGGAAAGGGCATGTACGAGGCGGTGTAGATCTGGAACAACGTCAGCGACGCACCGAGCAAAATGATGAGTCTGTCGTTTATCTTCTGGAGCTTCATCTGTTCCACCTCTTTTTCTTAAAAAAATGCTGAAAAAAAAGAGCGGGGCTTAAATCCGCAGCCCCGCTCCGCAATACACGCCGGGCTACTTCACAAGTCCGATTTCCCGGAAATAACGTTCAGTACCAGGATGAAGAGGAGCAATTGCCGTGTCGACCGTATTCTGAGCCGTGGCGCCTCTGACCCCCGCAAAAATACCAACCCAGTCGTCGTATCCCTCATTCAGCGTCTTTGCAATCTGATATGCCAGCTCTTCAGGGAAATCTTCGGTTACGACGAGGGCGTAAGGGCTTCCCACGCTGTGGTAATCCGCATCCTGCCCCGTATATGTTCCGGCGGGACGGACCGCGGGGCTTAGATAGCTGCACGACTCGAAAAAGAGTTTCTTCTGGTCATCGCTGAATTCGATAAAGCGTGCTCCTCCAGGCATGGAAAAGATTTCGGTCACGGAGGCATGAGGATCGCAGGCGCAAATCCACAGAGAATCGATATGGCCCGTCTTCAGAGCTTCCATGCTTTCCGAAGGAGTGAGATACTGCAGATTATAGTACTCCTCTCTTCCCATCTTTTTCAGGAGGCTGGAGACCAAGAGCTGCCCCGAATTCCCCTTGTTGCAGATGGATACCCGTTTCCCTTTGAGATCTTCTATTGTTCGATATGGCGAATCGGCGGCCACGATAACGCTCAAAATGCTGTTCGGAGATCCGTAGAGTGTACGAAGCCCGGGATATGCCTGGATTTTATCTTCAGGGGCGCCGTGATAATACTTTTCTATGTAGGCCGCCGAAGCAACCCCGACGGGCAAATCTCCGGCGGCGACACGTACAAGATTTTCGCCGCCTCCGGTGGTAATCTGCGGAGTGGCGTTGATGTTCGGACATTTGTCGCTGATGAGTTTGGCTGCCGAGGAAACGTACATATACGTCCATCCGCCGGTTGTAGTAGCCCCCAACATCATCTCCGCAACACCGTCGACGACGGGAATATTGGGCGCTCCCTGAAAGCCGGAGGCAGCGAAGCCTCCGGAAGCCGTCGTTCCCAAATAACAGACCAGTGCAGTAACTGCAAGCAGAATCTTTCCAGCACGTCTCATTCGTCAAACTCCCTTCGCATTTTCAACCCGATAAACGATGGTCTCATCGCTCCAGAAAAGAATTGAAGGAGCCGAAAGCCGCATTCCTGTCGTCCGAAAGAAATCAGCCGCTCATTTCACGGAATAACCTTTCTCCTCCGCATACTTTTTTACTCCGCTGTGAAGAGGGGCGTAATAATTCGCCACGGTGCTCTCCAGCGTGGAACCTTCGACGTTCGCCGCTATTCCGACCCACTCGCCGTATTTCTCGTCGAGCGCCTTCGCGATTCCGTAGGCGATATCTTCGGAAAAATCCTCCGTTGTGACGAGAACATAGGGACTGCCCACGCTCACCACGTCTTTTTCCTGGTCACGATATGTTCCGGAGGGACGGACAGCCGGTTTCAGATACGGCACTTTGGCCAAAAGGGTGCTGATTACTTCCTGAGGAAAATCGAGGAAACGTGCCCCGCCGGGCATATTGAAAACTTCGGTCATTGCGGTGTGGGGATCCGAGGTGTTTGTGAAGAACGCGTCGATGTTTTTCGTACGCATGGCATCCAAACTTTCGTTCATCGTAAAGAACTGCAGATCGTAGTAATCACCATCCTTGCCCAAGGCTTTCAGGAAGGTCATGATCGATTCATAGGCCGACCCCCCCTTGTTTCCGATCGAGACTTTCTTTCCTTTCAGATCCTCCAGCGTTCGATATGTGGAATCCTTGTGGACGATCGCACTGAAAATTGTCGATTTCGAAACCCAGAGAGTACGCAGATTTTTATGTGGCTGAATTTTTTCTTCCGGGGCGCCGTCATAAAACTTCTGCACCACATTGCTTCCCGCAATTCCCAGAGGCATTTCGCCGGTGATGATTCGGACCATATTTTCGCTGCCGCCTGTAGTAATCTGGGCCGTCACGTTAACCGAAGGAATATGCTTATTTATGATCTCCGCCGCCGCCGCACCCCAGATGTACGTAAAACCGCCACTAGTCGCCGTTCCCATCATCAGTTCTTCCTTGGGGGAATCGGCTGCCGATGCCGCACCGTTTTCCGCGAAGATACATGCTACGACTGCGAAAACAACAAAAGCAACAGAGAGATCGAAATATTTCTTTTTCATTCGGCGCACCCTCATTCCAGTAAGCTTTCTCGATTTTTTCAACACCGATATCGAAGAACACCTTCAAGTACAAGAGACCGTTTCGATTCACCCATTTCCGGCTTTTTGCTCCATGCCTTTCCCATTTTTCACTTCCGCCATGTATTTCCTTCATACCCCTCCTCTCTTTTCATCACTACATAAATTCACAGGCCACAACATTCCTCTCAATTCGTCACTGTGAAAATACGAATTCTCCGCTGCCGGCGTTCACTATTTGTCAAATCTAGATACTGTCGGATTTTCTTCGCTCCATTGGTTCCCCGAACACCGCAATAAAGCGACTCGGCCCGATGAATCATTTGAAATCCGCCCATCGAGAGGGAGACGAAACAGTCGAAATACAAGCTGTCGGAAGTTGGGTCGCCGGTTAAATTTTTCGATGTTTAGAAAAACGGGGAACCGTTATTTTACATCCACCTCAAACATTCCTACATAACCCTGAAAAATCAAGGCGCTGGTTACACTTTCCATATTATTCATAGCAACTTTTTTTAGAATAGAAATAGTATATAGGTTTCTCCTATTTGCTGTCCAATATAAAATGTCTATAACGGTGATAGGAAATGCCTCTGCCCAAATTTCCGCCTACGGAGGGAGTCCCGTCGGATTCTGGACAGAAAAGGCGAACCAACTTATCGCATCGTGGATACACCTGGGTAAATGGAACCTCCACTCCGATGCGATGGAAGCGCTGTTCCGGCGGGGGAACTAGTAAGCGTTTTCCCGCACCTGCGGGCAATCCTTTTTCTTCTCCCCCCTCGTTCAGGGTACAGGAACGTCGAACCATACTAACCACTGGGCAGGAGCTCACCGCTCAGGAAAAGAAACCGAAAGAGGAAACGAGAGAGAACCTCGGCGAAATCGAGAGAGACCCGGAGTACTACTGCGGGGAGAACGAACGATGCTGAACCCGGCGACGCCGAAAAAACTGCGCGAACTCGCTCTCGACGACATGTCGGAGAACTACGGACAGCAAATGGAGGCATTCTCCTCGTTCGGCTTCGAGGAGCGTTTCGGAATAATGGTGGACGCCGAATGGTCGGGGAAAAGGAGCAGACGTCTTGCGCCCCTGATGAAGAACGCGGGATTTCACGACAGAAGCACATACGCCGAGAACATCGAATACCACGACGAGAGGAAGCTGGACAGGGGAATTGTCGCCCGCCTCCGCCGCGTTCACAAGGGAGGCCGACGAAGAACCGCTTGATGGCGCGCCCTACTTCGTACGCTTCCTTTCCCTTTCTCTGATCAATTTATAAATCTTCTTTTTTCTCTTGTTTTAAGCCCCTAAATTTCTATTATCTCAATCCTCTCCGGCGCAATCAGACGGCAGACAATTCTATATTTCTTTCCATGAACATAGATCTTCAGGAAGCCCGTCAAGTCAATCGAAAACTTATGGCTCAACCGCTCTCCTAAAAACGGATTTTCGGCCAACTCGTCGATTTTTTATTCACATCCTTACGTACGCTTCCATCCAATTTCTTGTAATCATCCGCCGGTTTCGGAAATATCGCTGACGGCTCGAGTCAGTTCTCTTTTCAGACGAGTTATCGGCATTTTACTGCGCGTTTCCACCAACATGTCGACCATCTCCAATGCAGAATACTATACATACTTTAGCATGTGGTCAAATACATACTTTTCTCGCCCGCGGGAGGATTATGTATACCGGTATAAAGCAGGACAAGCGGATGGTCGATCGGATCATCAGGCTGATCAAGGAGATTCAGCGAGATCCGTTCGCGGGAGTCGGCAAGCCCGAAGCCCTGATGCATGCTCCGGCCGGTTTCGGTCGCGCAGGATAACCGAAGAACACCGTATCGTCCATCGCGTCGAGGACGATACGACGAATCACCTCAAGACCCGTTACCCGATCAATCCCTCGTACACCGCCCGGTCTTTCTCGGAGAAGCAGCAGAAGACGACCTTCTCAATCCCAGGGCAGCTTTTCAGCGTCTCGCGCACGGTGTCCACGGCGATCATCGCGGCTTGGTCCACGGGGTAGCCGTAGACGCCGGTGCCGATGCCGGGGAAGGCGATCGACTTGGCTCCCGCGCTTTGGGCTATTTCCAGGGAACGGCGGTAGCAGGAGGCGAGGAGGCCGGGTTCGCCGCTCGTACCACCGTGCCAGACGGGGCCTACGGTGTGGATGACGTAGTGCGCCGGAAGGCGGTACCCTTTGGTGAGTTTGGCGTCGCCGGTGGCGCAGCCGCCCAGTTTTCGGCACTCTTCGAGCAGTTCGGGGCCCGCCGCGCGGTGGATGGCCCCGTCCACGCCGCCGCCGCCCAGCAGGGAGTTGTTCGCGGCGTTAACGACGGCGTCCACGTGCAGCGTGGTGATGTCCGCCTTGATTACGGTCAGCATGGCGCTCACTCTCCTTGATCGAGGCTCGTCTCTCCGTTCTTCTTCACTGCGGTGATCTGCAAGCCCATCGGGTCGCAGGAGACGGAGAACTCGTCGAATCCGCTGTCGCGCAGCAGCTGCTCGGCCTCGGGCTTGATGTACGAGGCGTTGATCGAGGTCGCGTGTCGTGATAGGTGATCTCCTCGTTCTCTATCTTTCCGGAATGGTACGCGAACAGGATGCGGAAGTGGTAAAAAACATCGCATCGCATCGCATCGCATGAGAGATCATACACCGTCCGCAAAAAATGATACACTTTTTTCGGAGAGAAACGACGAGTTCATGG
>LVBO01000382.1 GCA_001604435.1 Synergistales bacterium Syner_01 | reverse complement strand
GGACTCTTTTCAAGAGCAAGCAGACCGGAGACGATGGTCTGAAGATACTCCTCCGCCTCCGGTACGAAATCTCTGCGCAGTTCTTCGAGAAAATCTCTCTCCGCCTGGTTCATGAGCGCTCCTTCGTACCTCGGGGCCTCACATCGTATACCGTTCGATCAGAAGCGAGAGCTTTTGCCCCATCTCCTTCAGACCGCCCGAAGCCTCTTCAAGATCCTTCATGCCGGCCACGTTTTGCTCCCCTGCGGCCTTGATGCTCTCCATGGCCTGCGTCACCTGATCGATACCCGCAAGCAGTTCGTTGTTCGCCGCGGCGATCTGCGCCGCCGACTGCGCGGACTCGACGAATTTTTTCGTGATCCCCTGAATCGACTCTCTGGAAGGAATCGCGTCCTTCGCTCCCTGCTCCACGGCTTTCGATCCCTGCTCGATGGCCATCACCGCGGCGCTCGTCGCCTTCTGGATATCGCGGAGAATGCGCTGCACCTCTTTCGCGGACTGCTTCGACTGTTCCGCCAGGCTCTTTATCTCCTGCGCCACGACGGAGAACCCCCGCCCCTGCTCCCCGGCCTTTGCGGCCTCGACGGCCGCGTTCACGGCAAGCAGATTCGACTGTTCGGCAAGGTCCTCCACAGTCTCGGTGATCTCCCCGACCTCCTGGCTCTGTTCGCTGAGCCTGATGATCGTCTCGGCTATCGATGTCATGCGCTCTCCGACGTGCTTCATCCCGTCGAACAGCGCATCCGTCGCCGACTTCCCCTTCTGCACCACTTGCAGACCCTGCTGCGCGCTCTCGGCGACCTCCTTGCTCTTCCTGTTGGTCACCTCGGCGGTCGTACGAACCTCCTCCATGGTCGCCGTAGTCTCCACGACAGCGACCGCCGTTTCTTCGGCGCCTGCTGTGACTTCGGAGACCGAGGCGGAAATCTGGTATACTGAAGACGCAAGCGCAACCGTCACTTCCTTCATGGAGGCGATCTGGTCCCGGAGCCCCTCCGTCAGATCCTGGACAGCTTGCGCCAACGTGCCTATCTCGTCTTTCCTCGCAAGAAACTCCTTTGGAACGTTCTCGCGCAACTCCCCTTCGCGAAGGCGCGAGAGGAAAGAGACCGCGGACGATATCGGGAGCACGATACTTCGAGATATCTTCAGCGTCATAACGAGCGCGATGAACACCCCGACAATCATCGCCAGAAGTGAAAACATCTCCAGAATGCTCGCGCGCTTCAAATCCTCCGCAACAAGAAGGTCCGTCTGTTCGTTGTTGCTCCGGGTGAGATCGTCGAACGTGGAGCCCATTACCTCGGAGATGGGAACCATCCGCGTCACAAGGGTGCGGAACTCCCCGAAAAGCGCCGTCTTTCGCTCATCCGAAGCGCTGCGGAGCAACTCTTCCAAAAACCGGTCCATATCGGCGTGCATTTTGCGCCAGGACTGGTACTGCACTTTGAGAATCTCGACAAGTTGCCTTTCTTTCTCCATGTACCGGGGAACCGAGAGAAGGGTGCTCCAGTGCTCGTCGATCTTTCCCCAGGAATTTTTTCGCCGTTCCAGAATCATCCGAAGGCTCTCATCGCGGTTCGGTTTGTTCTCGGCAAGAACAGCTTCCAGAGTCTCCGCCCTGATGATCATCCGTAGATAGTTCAGCCCTGCAAGCGAACGCAAATCGGAGAAGCGGTTCGTCGTTATGTATTCAATATCGTCCGAGAGTCGGGAAATACCCAGGATCCCTGTGATTCCAAGGACCAGCGCAATCAATACGACCGTACCGAAACCAAAACCGAGTTTCTTCCCAATGCTAATATTATGTAATTTCACCATGTCGCCCTCCTCGCGGCCCTAAACTTCCTCGTCGACGATCAGCGATTCATCCCGCAGTATTCTGGCGCCGTCGAGTATTGCGATATCCTCTCCCTCCACTCCGAGCAGATACGCCGACCGGACGCCCGCCATGGTGGGCAGCGGCGGATGGAGGTTCAGGAGAGAGATCGTACGTATCCCGACGAGGGCGTCCGCCAGAATTCCCAGCTCCATATCCCCGGAGCGCAGCACGACCACCCGCGTCTCCTCCGAAATCGCCGTCGCAGGAATATCGAAAAAAAACTTCAAATCGACCAGGGAAACGATGCGCCCCCGCAGATTGATTATCCCTGCCACAAACGGGGGCGTACAGGGTACGATCACATGCTCCCGCAACGGGACGACTTCCCCGACATGCAGCGAAGCAACTCCGTACCGCTCCGGGCCAAGACGGAATTCGACGATCTCCAGAAGGTCTTCATCAGTCGAACCCTCCTTCAGAAATTCCCGGGAGAGCTTTTTGGCTCTTTTTCTGAGGACGGCGTCCATTCGCTCTTGCTCAAACGCATCGGCATTCGTTTCCACTCCCCGCCTCACCACCCTCTGTTGAAAATAGTCTTTTACCGGGACTAGCGCCGCAGTCCGCGAACGGTCTGCAAGAGTTCTCCTGCGCGGAGTCCGTCGCCTTCGCGCAACGGAGCGTCCGGCGGAAGCGAAGAGAGCAAAACCTCCGCGTTCCGGAGATGGCGGTCCGCATCGTCGCGCCTGCCGCTTTTGAGCGCGAGGCTGCCGAGAGCATAGTGCGCCATGATGAAATCGGGATCGAGAAAAAGGGCGCTTCGAAGCGAAGCCGCCGCCTCTTTTTCGTTTCCCGTCTCGGAGCTGATCAAAGCAGCCAGATAGAGCGGTTCGGGCGCGGTCCGGTCCAGTTCCCTCGCTTTCAGCGCCCATTGAAGCGCCTCGGCATGCCTCCCCTTGTCGGCGAGAATCCGGGCGTTTTGAAGGCATGCGCCGACGGATTCCGAGCATGCTTCTCCTGGTTCTTCATCTTCACGATACTCCGGAACAGTTTCAAGAAAGGTTTCGGCGGCGAGGAACGAAGGCTCTTCGAACGAAAAAAACGCCTCCTCCGGCTTCTCCTCCATCGGAGCGTCGTCGAGCATCGCTCCCGCGGGAAGCGCCGAAAAACGAGGTCCCGGAAGGGAAACGCCTGCTTCCTTCGGTTCCGCGGCGTCCTGCTTTCTGTAGAGTGTCGCCCCTTCGTAATGCACAGGAGCGAATTTCGACGCAAGCAAAGCAGACGACTCGCACGGTGCAACCAAAAGCCAACCATCGGCAGGAAGGAGCTCGTGGAAACGAAGGACGACCTTTTTGCGCTGATCGGCGGAAAAATAGATCAGCACGTTCCGGCAGAAGAGAACATCGGGGGGGAAACCGTCGTCCCAGAGAGGCCACTCCTCGTCGGCAAGGTTGAGGAGTGAAAAAGAAACGCCTTGGCGGAAGTGCGGTTTCACCGACCATGTTCCGTCCTCGAGGTGCTCGAAGAACCTGTCCCTCAGAGACTTTTCGAGTCCCCTGAACGACCACGAGGAATATTCGCCCCGCCGCGCTTTCTCGAGGACTCGCGGATTGATATCGGTTCCCAGGATCGAAACGTCCATCGAGCGAATATCCGGAAGCACGCGGTGCAAAATCATGGAGAGGGTGTACGGCTCTTCTCCCGTACTGCATCCGGCGCACCATATTCTGAAACGGCGCGGTCGGTTCCCTCCGGTACAACGCTTCAAAACCAGTTCCTCGAATGCGCGCAACGTTTTCGGTTCCCGAAAGAAATAGGTCTCTCCGATCGTAAGATGCTCCGCCAACAACACAGTCGCCGCATTCGAAAGCCCCTCCCGGGTCCAGTCGCGCAGGAGCTCGGCCGGAGGTCGCTGTTCGAGGGCGGCAATGGAGTGAATCGCCTGCCGGAGATCTCGGGATCGCTTCTCGGAGAAGACGAGCCCAAGACGCTTTTCTACTAAAAGACCGAGGCGATGAAGCTCCTCTTCGGTCTCCCGAGGAAGAACGGCGCGGTCCGGCAACGTCATGCAAGAACATCCTCCGTATCGGGCAACGCCCTCTCGAGCTGCAGAATCTCCGCATCGGTCATAGAAAACAGAGTATCCGCGGTCTGAATGCACACGACGCGGTCATCGCCGGTTTCAAGCCCGGCGATGACGCTCTTGAGAAGACCGCCGGAGAATTCGGACAGAGAGATCGTTTCGGCCGCGAGAGTGACGACTCCCTCCACATCTTCCACAAGAAACGCGTACAGTCGTCCATTTTCCCGCATTTGAAAAGGCGTGTTCCGGACGAAGACGAGACGATCGCTCGGAAGCACTCTCCGGACGGGGAGTCCGAAACGCACCCGGAGGTCGACTACGGGAACAAGCATACCGCCGCAGTTGATCACACCGCGAAGGAACAACGGAGTGTCCGGCAGAGTAGTCACCTCCACAGCCGCGAGCACTCGCTCTATCTGCTCCGCGGAAATGGCGAAACGTCTTTCCCCGACTCTGAAAATAAGAAAGAAAGTCTCTTTTTTCTCCGCCATCGTCTTCGTCCCTGCCTTCCTAATGATCCGAATACCGGTTTGCCCTCCGGCCGCCCGGAGAAAAACGAGCATACGGTGAAATTATAACAGTCTTTGGAAAAAGCGGGGAAGCGGTCTTGACAGAGAAAAACGTGGCGTGTATGCTCGCAAGTACAATACATATCACACACAGAGAAAGTAGTTAACATCCGTTCATATTGGAGGAGAGAAAACGATGAAAAAAGTTCTGTTCGCACTTCTTGCGCTGCTGGTTCTGGGAACCGCCGGATGGGCCAATGTCATGACCAAGGACGTGTTGCTCGTCGGCACGGAGAGCACATATCCCCCTTATGAGTTCCGCGACGAGAACAATCAGCTCAAAGGCTTCGATATTGAAATGATGGAGGCGATCGCCGCAAAAATCGGGAAGAAAATCGAGTGGGTCGATATGCCGTTCGACAGCCTCATCCCTTCGCTTCTCGCGAAGAAGATCGACATCGTCGCCGCCGGAATGAGCGCCACCGAGGAGCGGGCGAAGAGGGTCGCTTTCTCCACGAACTACGAGATCTCGATCAGCGCGTTCATCGTGACCGAGGGCAACGATTCTATGAAAGTCCTCGAGGACATGAAGGGAAAGACGATAGCCGTCCAGCTTGGGACGGTACAGGAGACCTACAGTCAGTCTCTTGAGGGCGTTGTTGTAAAATCCTTCCAGAAGTTCGACGATTGCGTCCGGGAAGTGATCCTGGGACGTGTCGACGCAACGTTGATGGACACGCCCGTCGCGAAGAGCTACGTCGAGCACAAGGACTTCCAGGGGAAGATCAAGATCGCCTTCGAGCAGGAAATCACCGGCTCCGGTAAAGCGCTCGCCATGAATCTCGGAGAAACCGAACTCATCGAAGCGGTGAACAAGGCGCTTGCCGAACTTGAGGAAAGCGGCGAACTGGAAACTCTGAAAAAACAGTGGTTTAAGTAGGCTTCGCGTTTTTTCTTGCCGTACTGAATGAAGCGGCGTTCTCCGTGCACGGAGAACGCCGCTTTTTTTATTGAGAGGGAGCGTTCGAAGAGGAGACAGGAACAGCATAGTATGTCTTGGGGCGACCCGGACGACCATCCTGCGCACCGGCGCTGCGAATGATCAACCCGCGTTCGGCGAGGTATTCCAGGTACCTGTGCGCCGTTACATACGCCAGGCCGCAGGCTGCGGCGACATCGTCGCAGTCCTTTGGAGAGCTGAACTCCTTCAGCTTCTCGAGGACTTTTCGCATCGTATCTTTGCTGACGCCTTTTTTCCGTTCTTCCCAGTTCAGCTGCTCCCGGTGGGAAAAGAGTTTCTCGTGCAGCCTGATCCGGGCGGTGAAATCCGCAAGGCGAATCGGCTTCGTGATAAAGTCGTCAGCTCCGGCGAGCACAAGCTGACCGGCGAGATCGCCGCCGTCCTCCACCGTCAAGGCGATCAACACCAGCTTCGAGGAGAGCTCCCGCGCTTTTCTTATCAGGTGCAGACCGTTCATCACAGGCATGTGGTAGTCCACGAGCAGGATATCCACTTCGTCGAGTTTGATCCAGTCGAGGCACTCCTCCGGAACGTTCGTTGTGAGCATGCGCCACCCTTCGGTGGAGGCCATGGCTTCCAGCGTATAGAGAATAGACCTGTCGTCGTCGATCGCACCGATATGCAGGGGCATTTCTTTCTCATCCTTTCCTCTTGGTTCGTTACCCCCCGAAGGCAGCAGCTCCAGCCCTCGAAGACTCTTTGACCACCGGGTTTTTTTCGAGGGCTATCGCCGTTCTCGCCCCGCCGCCGGGAAGGTCCTCCGCGATGAATCTTCCCCCGTGATTCTGCACGACCATTGTAACGTACTGGAGACCAAGTCCGGTGGAGTTCCATCCTGAAGAGGAACCCCACCACTCTCCGGACGCGCCTTCGGCCTTCGAAGGCACCGCGTCGCCCTCCCCGCGCGTCCTTCGAAACCCCGGTCCTTCGTCGATAACAGCTATTTCAGCCAAATCCTCAGTTCCGGAGATGCGTATCGCAATCCGGCTCCCGTTCACGAGGCTGTTCGCCCTGTGCGCGTTTTCAAGCAAATTCACCAATGCCCTCGAAAAACGCACCACGTTCACCGTGACATATTCATCGAGTATTCCCTCTTCAGCGGAGAGCGACACCGTCTGTCGCCAGTCGAACGGGCTGATCTGGGTAAAGACGTACTGCAGAAGATCACCGAGGGAAATCGGACGGCGAAAATCCTCATGAAGAATCTCGGAGATCATCTCCTCCATCGAACGCCCCGCCTCCACGATGACGGCGCCGTATTTCCCCGCGCTCGGTGCGTTTTTTCCCGAGGCGATAACGTCGGCCAGCCCCATGATCGTCGTGAGCGGGCGCTTCAGATCGTGAACCAGCTGCTGCATCTCTACGAGGCTCCGGTTTCGGAGGTTCTGCTCCCGTAAAAGCGCCACCTTGTTCTCGCGATCTCTCAAAAGAGCCAGGCTGTAAAGACGGGCGCCGTAGCTGACGAGGAGCTCCGTGGTGATAACCCCGGCGCAGAAAAGACCTCCGAATACCGCGATTCCCGCTCTGTTCAGCAGATATTCGCGCTCCATAAGAAGCGCAACGGTCTTCACGGCGGAGGAGAGCTCGCCCCAGCCGGCCCCCCAGGACGTGAGCGCCGGAATGACGTCGAGCCATTGAAAAGAGAAGACGAAGAGCGCGAGCGCGATCGCCTTGTACCCCCAGTCGGCGATCCCCCGCGTAAGATAGCGGAGGACGAGCACGCTGCTCACGCTGAGCACCGCCGGAAAACCGAAATGGAGCTGTATGCCCTCCCCCAGGGATGGGAGGATGAAATACGTCACCGGGATGGCGACAACAGGGACGAGCCAGGACAGGAAAGAGAGTGAAGAGTGAAGCGCGCCCAGTCCGTTTCCAAGCAGGAACCATCCGAGATAGAGCGCGATGGCCCTGAGCGCGTTCATCAGGACGAGCATGGACGCGGCGGAGAGAAGGTCGCCGCTGTCCATCGTCTCCGGAAGCCTGACGAGAATCTCAAGCACCGGCCTTGCTGAAAGCCTCTGTACAAGCAGCCACACCCCCAGGAAAAAAAGACCGGAGAAGAGGAATTTCACCGCGCTTCCGCGAGGAAGAAGAACCCCGCGGACGTCGGCGTCCTGTCCTTTGAGAGAGAGTCCGTCGAAAAAAGCCTGCTCTTCGAGGAAGTCAACTCCATGTTTCGCGTCTTGGGGACGCATCACTCGTCTCTCCTCCATCGTCGGAAACGAAACAGGAAAACACAATAGAACAGGAGTCCGGCCGCGCAGGCTGCATCTCCGGCTCCGCCGCCGAAACGAGCCCGGGGAGGCGCGTCGAATGGAATGCCCGCGCTCCGGGCGAGCGGCCGGAGGTTCAAAAAGTGGAGCACCGGCACACCCGCAAGGAGAACGGCACGGAACACACCGTCGCCCGTGTCGACTCGCTCGCTCTCTTCCGGCGTATACCACCCGCCGCCGGGAGGAACAATCTCCCCTTTTCCAAAGGTGCTGTGCGACCCTCCGACCGCAAGTACAAGCCTGGGATTCACGGAAAGAATCTGCTTGGTTTTCAGCTCGATCATCTCTTCAAGAGCATCGGCTTCGAGCATCGGCACACCGTCCTGCAGCGCTGCGGCAAGAAGCATCTTTTTCCCTTCGGGCGACATATCGGCGCCGGATTCGTTTCCTCCGCCCAACGTGTACCAATCCGGCTTCCGGGAGAGAAATCCTCCTTTGCGAAGGAGTTCGCCCATCTTCGGCCAAAGCATTTCCGGAACGTTCGCCCCCCATGTAGACGAGCCGAGCGAGTGGATCCAGAAAACACGAAGACCAAGATGCTCCGCTGCGGCAAGAAGCGAATACACCAAGCCGGGGAAAGAGGACGAGGAGATCATGGCGACCGTATCGCCTTCCCTGAGCCCGAACTCCCGGAACTCCCGCAACGCGTAGACGCTCCAGAGAGGATCGGCGGCCGTCCGCTTCGCCTCTATCGGTCCGAGCGTCGTCGTGACCGAACTCCATTCGACGCCGATGAAACCGGTTCTCCACGGATCCGTTTTGCTGAAGTCATGGTCAGTGTACAGCGAGGGAAGAGGAGACGCATCGCGCCACGCGGCAAGGCTCGCCTGGGCGGCGCGCACTTTCCGCCACAGCGACGCTTCCTCTTCTGAAAGAAACGAAATACCCTGAAAAAACCAGAGAAAGGCGAGCACGCACGCCGGCAGGAGTACTTCCCATTGTGCCCGTCGCGCAAAGGCACGGGATCGCTCGCTCAATCCGTTCATAGGAGCGCTCCTGCGGAAATCAGCAGGCGGGCCGCCATTGCGGAGGCGAACGCAGTGGAAAGCGCCGCGCCGATGGTCGGAATCGCTCCCTGCCGTTGCATGTCGGCGGCGATCAGCCCGGGAACGACCCATCCTATCCACAGATACGAGAGCGTCGTTCCACCTCC
>LVBO01000381.1 GCA_001604435.1 Synergistales bacterium Syner_01 | reverse complement strand
GAATCAGCTTGGGATCTCCGGCGGATTCGCCGCACATGCCGACGTGGATACCGGCCTGCTTGCCGTTGTCGATGACGGTTTTCACGAGGCGGAGCACCGCCGGGTGGTAGGACGAGTAGAGCGGGGCCAGCTTGTCGTTCCCGCGGTCGACCGCCACGGTGTACTGGATGAGGTCGTTCGTGCCGATGCTGAAGAAGTCGGACTCCTTCGCGAAGTGGTCGGAGAGCACCGCGGTCGAGGGGACCTCCACCATGATGCCCGCCAGCACGCCTTCGTCGAACGGGATCTTCCGTTGACGAAGATCGTCCTTCGTGTTCTCGAGGATCGCCTTCGCTTCGCGGAGCTCCTCAAGACAGGAGATCATCGGGAAGAGGATGCGCACGTTGCCGAAGGCGCTCGAGCGGAGGATCGCCCGGAGCTGTACCTTGAATATCTCCTGCCGGTCGAGACAGAGGCGGATGGCGCGGTAGCCGAGGAACGGGTTCTCCTCCTCGGGAATGGAGAGGTAGTCGAGCTTCTTGTCGCCGCCGATGTCGAGCGTCCTGATGACCACCGGCCGGCCGGCCATCCCCTCGACGACGCTCTTGTAGGCTTCGAACTGCTCGTCCTCGGTGGGGAGCATGGGGCTTTCGAGGTAGAGGAACTCCGTCCGATAGAGGCCGACGGCCTCGCCGTCGTTCTTCAGCACTTCGTCGAGATCGCGGGAGGAACCGACGTTCGCGCCCAGCTCGACCTTCACGCCGTCGAGCGTGACCGTCTCCTTTCCCCGGATTTCCGCGAGACGCCCGAGAAAGCATTGGTATCGCTCCTGCTTCTCTCTGTAGCGCGACAGCGTCTCCTCGTCGGGATTCACGAAGATCTCCCCCGTCTCGCCGTCGAGGATGAGCAGGTCGCCGTTGCCCACGGTGCTGAGCAGCCCGTGCGCCCCCATCACGGAGGGAATCTGCATCGTGCGGGCGATGATCGCCGCATGGGATGTTCTGCCTCCGACCTCCGAGGCGACCCCGAGCGTCAGCTCGCGCTGTATTTGCGACATGTCGGACGCGGTGAAATCGCGGGTGACGAGGATGGCCTGTTCATGGAGCTGGGTGAAGTCCACCCCTCCCGCCTGAAGGAGGAGCTTGATCACCCGTTCGGAGATGTCCCTGACGTCGTCGGAACGGGCTTTCATGTAGTCGTTGTCCATGTTCTCGAAGATCTGGACGAGGTTGTCCGAAACCTGTTTCACCGCCCATTCGGCGTTCGCGCTCTCGTCGAGGATGAGCCGCTCTATCCGTCCGGTGAAGTCGGGGTCCTGCAGCATCAGGCCGTGCGCCTCGAAGATTGCGGCCTCGTTGGGCCCTACGTTCTGAAGCACCCGCGAGTACGATTCCCGGATCTGATCTCCGGCGAATTCCAGCGCGGTGTGAAAACGGCGGAGTTCCCGCTCGGGTTCGTCGACGTACTCCCGAAGAATGTCGATCTGCTCTTTCCAGTGAATGACCGCTTTGCCGATGGCGATTCCGGGAGATACCCCGATTCCCTTCATGGTTTTCAGCACCTGCCTGTCGAATGTGTATCACATAATTATACACGCAGTTCGGGCTTTGTG
>LVBO01000034.1 GCA_001604435.1 Synergistales bacterium Syner_01 | reverse complement strand
TCTCGTAAACGCTTGATATTGTCTTTGTGACGAAAAACAGCAAGCAAGGCGAGCGCGCACAGTACCAGAACATACGGAAGCGGGAAAGAAAGAGCGAGCGCAAAAAGAGGCAGGCAACAGAGAGACGTCATGGAAGCCAAGGAAACGTACCCTTTTGCTTTAAGAACCAGCAGCCACACAAGACCGCCGACCGGCGCGACGAAGAAAGAGAGGTGCGGATACAGGAAGAATGCAACACCGTAGGACGTCGCGACTCCCTTTCCTCCTTTGAAAGAGAGCCACACGGGATAGTTGTGCCCCACGACACCGGCAAAACCAATAAGCGAAATAAGCCATGGGTCCGCAATGCCCCACCACCTTGCGAAAAGCATCGGGACCGCGCCTTTCAACATGTCCACTATCGCAATCGCCTTCGCCCAGTTTTTTCCGAGAAGCCTTCCGGCGTTCGTCGCTCCCGTACCTCCCGACCCGATTGTCCGTATATCCACTCCCTTTACCCAAAGAGCCGCCAAGTAACCGGTAGGGAAAGAGCCCGCAAGATACCCCAGTGCCCCACATATCAAAGCAGTCATTTCTTTCCACCTCTCCTTTCGATAAATGCATCCACGACCAAAACACCAGTCCTATTTACGAAAACCGGATTGACATCAAGGCGAGCAATCTCTTTTTCGCAGTATGCAAGGCGTGAAAAGGCGGCAAGGGCAGAAGCAAACGCCTCGATGTCAAGACGATCTCTCCTCCACCCTTCGAGCAGCAGAGGATATCCCTTCGATTCTTTTATCATCATATGAGCCTCTTCCCTGTCGAAGGGAGCCGCCCTCAGGACGCCGTCCGGAAAAATTTCTCCGAAAATGCCGCTGATACTCATTTCGACCACTGGTCCGAAACACGGATTTCTCCGGTATTCCATACGCCATTCCGTTCCGCCGTGTACCATTTCTTGTACAAGGACTCCCCGTATCCTGGCCGAAGGGTTGGCGATCCGCGCTTTCTCAAGCGTTCGGCCGTAGGCGTTCTTGAGTTCTTCCTCGTTCTGGACGTCCAAAGCGATAACGCGCGCTTCCGTTTTCCGCAGAATAGACGGAGACATCACCTTGAGAGCAACGGGGTAGCCTATTGTCTCCGCAGCGGTCAAGGCCTCGGGAAGGGAATGAGACAGAGCTTCTCTCGCAACAGGTATGCCGTACGCTCGAAGGAGCACTTTGGCGTCATATTCGGTCGGACGAGGATGCAGAGGGCACTTTGTGGGATGAGCGCCTCCGGACGGAGCCGGATACACAGCCGGGCCGCCCCCGAAGACCAGCTGCAACGCGCTGAAACAACGGCGGATACCGGGAATAAAAGGGATTTTCGCCGAATAGAGCTTCTCTTCGGACACAGCGTTTTCCGTCGGAGATGTGAACACCGACAGTCGTCCTGACTGTTCAATGCGTCGCCTTCGTCGCTGAACGGAATCCAGTGAATCGGTGCCGGAAAGAACATCGATCAGAAGAGAGGAGGTAGCCTGTGCGTTCTTTTGAAGAGTAAATCCTACTCGCTCCGCCTCTTTTTTCATAAGCAAGGAAAATTCATCGGAGGAGGTACGAAACGCACATTCCTTCAGACGTGGAAGCTGGATGTTCTTCAAGGCCAGAAAGGCAAGGGCTCCGTCGACAATCTCCTGAATATCGTTCAGTTGGACCACGCCGAACTGCTTCAAGGCCGCTGTCTCCTCACGAAAAGTGTATTTTGAATGGCTGAGAAGGAGAACGGCGGTTCTTTTTCCTTTCTCTGCGGCATCCGATGCAAAATCGAGAAACCTGCGTCCTTCACGCAGTTCTTTCAGAATAAACACAAAAAAATCGGTTTGAGAATCGGTTTGAAGAATCGAAGAAGCCGCTTCCAGAGGAGAAAAATCCGCAACCCCGCCGAAGGAGAAGGCATACCGGGGAGAGACTCTCCTTTTTTGAAAGGCGGAGAGACACCGGACGAGAATGTCGCCCCCATCCGCAAGCAGCGCGGTGTTCCCGGCGATATGCGGTTGCATGCTCGGTACGTAGATGCCCTCACTCCGCGGACCAAGAATACGTATTCCATTTTTTCTTGCCCTGGAACAGAGAGGAAGAGGGAGATTCCGAGGCCACCTGCCTCCAAGCACAAGAAACGAAAGAGGAAGCTCAAGGCACTTCTCAAGCAGCTTCCGGTCTTCCGGGCCTTTCCCCGCGAAAAAAAGCGTATCCGGGATGGAAGAAGAGGAAGAAATGGGGAAAGAGAGTTCGGAAAAAGGGAGTTGCCCAGCTATTTGCAGGACTCTGAAATTCGTTTGGTTCCCTCCGCAAATAATAGCATTGTCGCCTCTCCCCGGCAGCCGGGCTATTGTATCCATAACGCTCTTCCTTTCTGGCAAGCCAAAAACAATGGGGAGAGCGAAGCGCTACTCCCCATCCGAAAAGCGGGAAAAATGCGAAACTCCCTAAAGAATTCCTTTGATCCTGTCGGAACCTCTCTTGATATTCAGATCCACAAGGTCCTTGCTCTGCAAAACATCCCATTTCAGATTCAGCACCAGCAGGAAAAGAGCGGAATACCCGTCGACTCTCCACGACTGCGCTTCTCTTTCGAACGCTTTATGCACTGTCGCAATTTGCTCTCTCCCCTTCTCCTCTTCTTCGAGAGAGGCGATAAACCGCTGGAATTCGTCGGGAGAATCCATTTCGGCAGCTCGAAGAATATCCCAAAGATATGAGAGGCTGGTCTCCATATACTCGGGATCCGGCCTAAACGGGGGGAAACCGACATCCGAAGCGATCTCCGCCCACCGGCGAGGGATTTCCTCGTGTTCTTGGAAATACTGTCTCAATGCGGTTCTGTCGAAAACGCGCCGGGTTGAAGCGACAGGTTCAACAGCAGCGACAGGGGCGGTAACGGGCATGGCGGATTCTCGAGCGGATTCCCAAAGAGTAAAATATCCCTCGTCTGCTTCTTCAAGGAGAGCGCCGACCCTGAAGAGTTTTCTTTGCAATTTCTTTTTAGTGGTCGTGTCCGTCGGAAGCATCACTTTCGGTGTATTGGCAGCCCAGACCTCCTGAAGCACCGTACGTATCTCCAAGGAAAACGGGATGTCCTTGTATTTGTTCCATTCTCGCATCGCAGCCCGTGCACGGCTTAGTGAGAGCGTATAATACACGGAGGGATAACCGAAACGATCGGGATCGTCCAAGCTTGCCGATGTTACGGACCGCGCCATATCCACAAGGAACTCCTGCTGAACAATCCGTTCAACTTTCTCTACATCCTCGGGGAAATGGACGAGAATCTTTACGGTGCAGAGATCGGCGATTTCCGAAAGAGAGGAGGGGACTCCCTCGGCGAGAGCCTCATACATCCGGAGGAAACCCTCCGGTGATTTTGCCTCTCCGGACACGTTATACAACTGAATGCCGTCCTGCTCCACAAGGTTCACCAAAAGATTGCAGGCCCTCGCGGCAAACTCGCGGTAAAGAGAGTACTGTCGCATGTACTTCTTTCCCAATTCGTCAACTTTCGTTGCATTCATCGATTAATCACCGCCCATAAAAATAAAGTGCTCCGAGTCTGCACGCTTCTCCATTCACCACAGAAGTCAGCCTTGGGCCGCTTGCAGCAAGCCCTCTCAGGGCGAGTATGGAACAGACAGTCCAAAGGCAAGTATATAGTAAATCAGCTGTATTGAAAAGCTCTTCCTCGATCCGCTAATTCAAAGCCCGCTTCGAGCCGGCTCGTGTGCATGAAGAGCGTCCGGACATGCATCCGCATTTTACTTTGTATCGGAATCTGATTTCGTCTCCAGAGAACGAACGAAACGCAATACTTCTCCAGAGGCTCTTGCAGCCGCCGCATTGAGAAACTGATCCGACTGCTCGTCCGCCTTCTTTACACGGAGGGCATGGGCAAGTAGGGCAAGATAGAGCGCTTTTTCATTCTCGCTTCCAGCCGGAGAGGCGGAAAGAGACGCCGAAGAGACTCCCTGATTCTGCATCATAAGATAACTCAATGCAAGATTGAGATAGACGTCTTTCTCCGCCGGATTTATCCGCAGCGCTTCAAAAAGATATTCCTTGCCGGGAAGAACTCCTGATAGAACTGCGTTCCCACCCGGCAGAAGAACGATTTTCTCACTGCCGACAACACCGGGAAGATCTTTTGGATTCGGAGCAGGGATCTCTTTCCAGCGCCCTTCTTGAAACGGGAGAGAGAGGAACGCCGGAGGTTCGAGAGAAACGTTCCGTAGTGTCGGAGAAAGCAACAGGCGTCTCCAGTAGGCGGTAAACGCCGCCGGGTAGTTGCCCATACCGATATGAGCGTAGCCAAGATTCGAGAGCGCCTCCGGCGATTGCTGGACGTGAAGAGCCTCCGAAGCCTTTTGGGCCGCTTTCGAATACTCTCCGGAGAGATTATATGAACGGCTCGTCTCAAGAACTCTCTCTTCGCTTTTCGCGGGCGCAGAACGAGTCTTTTGATCGGTTTCACCTGGAGCGGGAGCCCTCGGCGATTGCCGGGGAAGAGAACGTACAGGCGACACCGTCGCCTTGACGATACGTCCGTTGTGCGGCGTCTTCGGCGACGCGGCTTTCTTTATTGGTGGTTCCTTCGATTCTGCCGGAACGAGTTCCTCCGTTGTATGGATTTCGTCGCCAGGAAGAGGCGCATCGCTCGCGGTTTTTTTCTCAGCAGAGACAAGAACAATCCCTTGGCTGAACTCCTCTTTCTCCGCCTTCTCGACGGCGGGATCGGTCTTTTCCGGAAGAGTATCGCCGGAAGAAAGAAGAGATACCGCCACGGCATTTTTAGAAACAAGAGGCGACGGTACACCGCTGTCCGGAGGAATAACAGGCGGCGTTGTTTCTTCTTCTCCCAGGGCCTCAGCCGTCGTTTTTCCGATCCGTTCTTCTGGACGGGCAACATCGGCCGATTGCTCGGCTTCTCTCGAAACTTCAGGCGCCATTGTTGGGCCTGCGGACGCGATATCGAAGGAAGCCGCTCCATCGACAGCGTGTCCGTGCTGTTCGGATAGCGGTATGGAACGGCCGTCGGAAAGAACGGGCTCTTTGGAGTCGGTTGCAGGCGGCTCAAGCGCAAGAAGGGCCGCCCGGGCTTGTTCCGAATGAGGAGCAAGCGCAAGAAGGCTGCGATACGTTTCTTTCGCCCCGTCAATATCACCCTTCCCGATCCTTGCTTCCGCAAGCCCTAGAAGCGCATCCTCGCCTTCAGGAACAAGATCGAGCGCGCGAAGAAAATGCCCCTCCGCCTCCGAATACTCTCCGGTTACAAGGAATGCGGCTCCAAGGCGAATCTGTTCTTCCGCCATGGCGGTTCGCCGGCGACGTTCTTCCTCCAAAATACGAACTTCTTTTTCGGTCCTTTCGACAGCTTCAGCAAAATCGGATCTGGTAGAATCTATTTCCAATGCTTTGCGGTACGATTCGAGAGCTTGGGGGACATCCTCTCTTGATTCCCAAAGGGAGCCGAGGAGAAAATGGGTTTCCGCATTCTCCGGTTCAAATCTGACGCTCTCCTGGTAGTTTCGAATAGCGTTGTCCAAGGAGCCGAGTTCAAAAAGCAGAGCGCCCAGGCGCCTATAGACCTCGGCATCCTCCGGGGCGATCTTCAGACAGCTGTTCCATGCGTGGACGGCCTCTCCCTTTCTATCCATCTCTTCAAGAGTGCGTGCTTTGCCGAAGAGGGGCTCTACACGAAGGGGGTTTTTCTCCGCCGCTTTTTCATAAAGGTGTAAAGCCCGGTCGTACTCTTTTTGTGCATAGGCTTGGTCTCCTTGCTGCATTACCGTTTCAAACGATTCTCCGGAAACAAAAAAAAGTCCGCCCAGAAGAAGCATTGCCGCCAGCAGACAAATCGGCAACACCCGGTTCTTTGTCGTTTTGTCACGCTGTGCTTGGGCGTGATTTCGGCTCGCTTCGATAAAAAGCGTTTTTTCAGTGCCGGAATCATCTTCGGCCAAGGGGTAGAGGGGATACGCCGGGATTATGAATGTAGAAACGGCGTTACCATTTTCGTCGATCTCTTGCTGCACGGGATCGGAAATATGGGGTTCATCGGCGGGAGGAAGCGGTTCTTCCGGTTCTCCGGAGGGTAAAAAAATCTCGTCGTGCCTCTCCGCCTCCGAGAGCGCGGCATGATCCGCGTTCTCCGTATCGGAGAAACTTTCTTCTTCCGTTGCTTCCGAGAAATTCGGGTCTTGAGTTTCTCCGTCGAATTCCGGAGCGGAGACCTGCTGTTCGGTTTCCGCCGTTTCAACGACCTCCGAAACAACAGGAAACACCATATCCTGTTGAGCGGAGGGTTCACCCTGGATTTCGGTCGCTTGGGGGAGAAGCGCCTTCGTTCCGTCCGCGCCGGATACCTCGACATCCGCGGAGTCGCCGGTTTGAGGAGCCCGTCGAGGCTCTTCGGCGTCCACTGGTGCGCTGCGGCTTTCCGGGGTCTCCCCCGACAGAACAACAGGAAGCCCGAGAAGCTCCGCTTGAGACGCGCCTATAGTTTTGTCCGGGTCTTCCTGCTTCAAAGGAGGAAAGGCTTCCCCCCTCAACCAGCTTTCCCAATCCATGCTCATAACCACCCACCCTCGACGTACTGCCATCCTAAGAAGTGTACCAAAAAAAAAGCACTTCAAGCAATGGAGAAAAAAACTTTTCTCCATTTTTTTCGAAGAGAAAGCTTCGAATACGAGAAAGCCCTCTTCCCGTACAGGAAGAGGGCTTTTGATTTCATGGTGCGGAGGGGGAGACTCGAACTCCCACAGCCTTGCAGCCACAAGGTCCTTAGCCTTGCGCGTCTACCTGTTCCGCCACCCCCGCGCAACGACGGATATTATAAGCGGGCTTATTTCCAAAGTCAAGAGAGGAAAACTAAAATTCTCTTCTCTCTTTAATTCGGGCGGATTTCCCGCTTCTGTCACGCAGATAGTACAGCTTGGCGCGGCGGACCTTTCCGAGGCGCTTCACTTCGATCTGGCTGATCGACGGGCAATGCAGCGGGAAGATACGCTCCACTCCGACTCCGCTCGAAATCTTGCGGACGGTGAATGTTTCGCTGAGACCTCCGTGTTTACGGGCGATAACGACGCCCTCGAAGACCTGAATTCGCTCTCTGGAACCTTCCTTAACCTTCACATGAACCCGAACGGTGTCCCCGGAACGAAACTCCGGGACATCGCTCTTCAAAAACTTCTTTTCGACAAGATTTAACACGTTCATTTCAATGAACCCTCCTTGAGCTTTCACAAAACTCGATTATCTTCACACCATCTCAAGCAGACATCCGGCGAAATCACTAGTACAGCTACGTCGTTGAACGTCCTACGTGCCTCGGACTATCGTCCTTTCACAAAACATCGGGCTCCCCTTACCGCCATCCGAAAAAACGATCCAGAAAGGCTCCGGCGGCTGTTCTTACGGAAAGATGATTATACTCTCCCCCTCCGCCGGAAAGAGGCGACAATATCATCGAACACTCCGATAAAGCATCCTCGTGAAGCCCTGAACCGGTACCGAAGAGAAAAAGAACGGGGCGCTTCTCTCGGAGCATTCGTCTTTTCGCCTCGATCCAGTGGAACGTGCCGGGATGGTTTCTGGCGGTTGTTCCGACGATGAGAGGCGTTTCTTTCTCTCTCTTCGAAATCCACTCGACGCTTCGCGCTACGGATGGGAAGAGCTTGAGCAAGCGAAACGCTTCGGCCCGTTCAGGATTAACGTTCGCTCCGCCGCCTTCCGTCCAGTGACGAATCATAGTCTTCACCAAATCCCGCTGGCTCGGCAACGGCGTCGCCACGAGGAATCGGTCGACTCCGTACGTTTTGCACGAACGGGCTATATCCGAAAGATCAAGCCCGGTGACTGCGGCGGTGCTTTTCTCCCCTCGTCTGTCAAGAACGGGAAAGTGGACAAGCGCTACATATATTCCCTTTGGGAGATAGGGGCGGATATTCGCACGGGCAATAAGATCGGGGCGGCGTGCGAGAGTCCGCTCCACCGCGGCGTTTCTCCGCCATTTCTCTATAGCCGCGGCATCGCCGGAGAGCAGTTCCTCCGGGACTCCCTCGCCCTTCCATTCCGCAGGGCGCGTAAAATGCGGATGATCCAGCATTCCCCTGAAAAAAGAGTCTTCGACGACCGCCGTCTCTTTTCCCACAACACCGGGAACAAGACGGGCCATGGCGTCGATGATAGCCATTGCCGGTATCTCTCCCCCGGTCAGGACAAAATCCCCCATCGAGATC
>LVBO01000380.1 GCA_001604435.1 Synergistales bacterium Syner_01 | reverse complement strand
GCGTTCCCTCGGGCGTCCTCCAGATGATCTCGCCCCTGCCGAAGGAGTTGGACTCCAGTTCGAACTTCATCGCGTGCCCCTTGCGCTGGAGACTCTGCGCGAGAGCGGGAGAGAAGCCGGGCTCGACGGAAACGTTCATCCCGCCCATCCACTGCCAACGAGGAACATCCAGCGCCTGCTGCGGGTTCATGTGGAAATCGACGGTGTTCATGACGACCTGCACGTGCCCCTGCGGCTGCATGAAGCCGCCCATCACGCCGAAAGGGCCAACGGGCACGCCGTCTTTCGTGAGGAAGGAGGGAATGATGGTGTTGTACGGACGCTTGCCCGGTTCGAGCATGTTCGGGTGCCCTTTTTCGAGCGAGAAGCAGTGCCCGCGGTTGTTGAGCGCAACACCGGCCCCCGGGACCACGACGCCGGAGCCGAAACCCATGTAGTTGCTCTGGATGTAGGAAACCATGGTCCCCTCGCCGTCCGCGGCGCAGAGGTAGACCGTCCCGCCCGGAAGCGGGTTTCCGGCGTTCCGCGCTTCGGCGCGTTCGCCCAGAAGAGCCCGACGCGCATCGGCGTACGACGACGCCAGGAGCTCTTCCACGGGAACGTCGCTGAAGCGTGTGTCCGCGACGTAGCGGTGCGCGTCGGCGAAGCCCATCTTGATCGCTTCGATCTGCCGGTGGACGGTCGTCGGGTCGTCGTGCGAGGAAAAATCGAACCCGCGCAGTATAGAGAGCGCGATGAGGGCGACGATTCCCTGTCCGTTGGGGGGAATCTCCCAGACGTCGTACCCCTTGTAGTTCACGCCGATGGGCTCGACCCATTCAGGAACAAAAGACTCAAGGTCCTCGGCGCTGAAGAAACCACCGGTTTTCCGTGCGGCTTCGAGGATCTTCGCGGCGATTTCGCCCTCGTAGAAGTCTCGCGCGCCGCTGGATGCGATTCGCTCCAGCGTGCGGGCGTGCACCTCGGATCTCCAGAGCTCTCCGGCGCGGGGGGCGTGCCCCGAGGGGGCGAAAGTCTCGAACCAGGCGCGGAACTCCTCCCCCTTCTCCAACGCATACTTCTTGAACGCCAACTCCCAGTGGTGCGCCGTCGTTACCGAGACCGCATGGCCGTCGCGCGCGAGAAAGACCGCCGGGGCGAGGTTCTCCTCCAGCGAAAGCCTCCCCATCGTCTTCGTCAGCTCGGCCCAGGCCGCAGGGGCGCCGGGGACAGTCGCGGGAGTCCACCCGTAGGCGGGCAACGCGCCTTTAGCAGCCCACCCTTTCGACTCGGCAAGCTCCATGGAGAGCGCCTTCGGGATGGGACCGCTCGCGTTGAAACCGGACAGCTTGCCGTCCTTCCAGATGATGGCGAAGGCGTCGCTTCCGATGCCGTTCGCCGTGGGCTCCACCACTGTCAGCGCCGCTGCGGTGGCCACGGCGGCGTCCACGGCGTTGCCGCCCTTTTTCAGCGCATCCAGTCCGGCCTGAGCGGCCAGCGGATGCGACGCGCACACCATCCCCCGAGAACCGTATGTCATATTTCGGCGGGATGGGTAGGGGTAGTAGTGTGGATCGTATTGTAGAGCCATCTTCGTCTCCTCCAGAAAAAAATTTCAAAAAAATCATTGTTTTTTCAAACATAGCATGCTCGTCTTCAGTCGGTTAATTGCAGCATACCATATTTTCGTCTTCCCGGGGTCGGCTTTCCCTCATACCATACAAGAAGCCTTTCCGCCGCCCCCCTCTGATAAAGAACTCAGCAATGCCCTGTTTTCAAAACTCCACCTTTTAAAATTTGACAATTGCGAAAGGATGTGGTAAAAACTACGCGCGTTTTTCAAATAGAAAAATCTTTTTCCCATAGGAAAAAGGAGGCATTATGAACAGTCTTGAGAAAGCACTCTGGATTATCAATCGTCTTGCGATGCCCCCCTATGAAATGACGCTCTCCGAACTCGCCAGAGAACTCGGGATGACTCCCGGCGGAGTTTCCAAAATCATGGCGACATTGGAGCAGCAGTTTTTCGTCGCTCGAAACCTCTCCTCCAAAACCTACTCCATAGGACCGTCCCATCTCCGACTCTCCTACGTCTACAACCAGATGCGGGGTATTCAGAGCATCGGCGTTCCCTTTCTTCACAAAATCAGAGATCTCACCGGAGAGACGGCGACCATATCCATTCGGGAGGGAACCGAAGGCTTTCTCGCCTACAAGGTCGAGGGGAACAGTTTTCTCCGTTCCTTGGTGAGGGTCGGGAAACACCTGGCGATCAACGGCGGAGCCGCGGGCAAACTTCTCGCGGCATGGCTTCCGGAAGAAGTGCGCGAAAAGGCGCTGGCGAACCGCGTCCTGGAGCGGATGACGCCACATACGCTCGTCGATCCGCAGCTTCTGCGAAAAGAGTACGAAAAAATACGCTCTCGAGGGTACTCCCTGAGCTTGGGCGAGGTCACCGAGGGAGAAATGGGGCTCGCCGTCCCGATCTTCGACAAGGACACCGCGGTATGGTGCTGTCTTACCATCGGTTCCACCGAAGACAAAAAGCATAGGCTGGAAGAATGGTTGCCCATGCTCGAAGAATGCGCCGCAAGAATCTCCGAAGCTTTGCAGTTCAGGCGCTGAATACATATCTTTACCCAAGGAGCGTGGAAAATGAGGAAGAACATCGCGGAGTTTATCGAACGCAACAAAGCGGAAATACTGGCTTTCTGGGAGACGCTCGTCAACATGGAAAGCGCCTCCACGGACAAGGAAGGCGTCGATCGGACGGCGAGATTTCTTGAGGAACACCTCCGGAAGCTCGGCGCGGAAACTCGGATCGTGGAGTTCGAGAAGGGCGGCGATGGACTGATCGCGGTCTTCGGGAAAGACCGGCCCGGGAAACCCGTCGCCTTCATGGGACATTTCGATACGGTCTTTCCCGAGGGAGCCGCTACGGCGCGTCCCTTCCGTATCGAGGACGGGAAGGCGTACGGCCCGGGGGTTCTGGATATGAAAGGGGGCGTCGTCGTCCTTTCGTCCGTTGCGCGCGTCCTCGAAGAATCGGGCTTCTCGGACCGCCCCGTCGTCGTCGCGCTCGCGGGCGACGAAGAAACGGCGCACCGCTACTCTTCCATGGGGAAGGTGTTTTCGGACGAGGTTCGGGGGTGCGCGGCGGCGTTCAACTTCGAAACGGGCGACAGAAACAGCGGCCTTGTGGTGGGACGCAAAGGAACGGCGGTCTTCACGCTCTCGGTGGAGGGCGTGTCGGTGCATGCGGGACGCGAGCCTCGGAAGGGACGAAACGCCATCCTCGAGATCGCGCACAAGGTGATAGCGATTCAAGCGCTCAACGAAAACGATGAGGGGATAACCTACAACGTCGGGACCATCGAGGGGGGAGTCGTCCCGAACGCCGTCCCCGACAGAGCGGAAATCGTCGTGGACGTCCGTTATCTTTCTTCCTCGCAGCTCGACGTCGTATCGGCGCGGATGCGGAAGATCGCCGATACGACGTACCTCGACGGAACCAAGACCACGCTGTCGCGTACAGTCGGTATCCCGCCGATGGAAAAGACCCCGGAAAACGAACGACTCTTCGAGTTCGTCCGTCGGAAGGCGCTGGAGCTAGGACAGCCCGAACCGTGGGCGGAGTTTTCCGGAGGCGGCTCCGACTCCGCGTTCTCCGTGAGCGCGGGAGTTCCGACTCTGGATCAGATGGGCGTGCGGGGAGAATGGAACCACTCCGAAAGGGAGTACGCCCTTGTCGATTCACTCTTCGAACGCATCGCGCTCGTCGCGGAATGCGTTATGGATCTCGAACGTTTCGCACCACACTCTGAATAGGAGGTATCATGCAATGCACTCGAACGACGGTGAAAAACTCTCTCGATCAGGAGCGACAAAAGGTTTTCTCGGTTTCGTCGAAAGAACGGGAAACAAACTGCCCGATCCGTTCCTTTTGTTCACGATTTTTGCGGTCATCGTACTTATTCTCTCATACGTCCTCAGCAAACTCGACGTCTCGGTCACCTACCTCGGCGCGTCGGGGGCGGGCGAAGCCGCCAAGGAGGTCACCGTCCACGTACGGAACCTTCTGGAAAAGAAGTTCTTCCTCGACTTCCTCAAGGATTTCGTCAAAACGTACATCACCTTCCCGCCGCTCGGCATCGTGATGGTGATGATGCTCGGCATAGGCTACGTGCAGGACACCGGCTTCTTCGACGCCTTCATGAAGAAGACGCTGCTCGGCGCTCCGGCCTTCATGATCACCTTCCTTCTCGCCTTGGTCGGCGTCTGCGCCAACATCTCCGGAAACGCGGGCATCATCATCGCCACCACCATCGGCGCCGCTCTCTTCTCCTCCCTCGGCCGGAATCCGATACTCGGCGCCGTCGTCGGCTACGTCTCGGCGCACGGAGGGTTTACGGCGAACCTCATCGTCTCGGCGGACGACGCGCTCTTGTCGGGAATCACCGCCTCGGCGGCGAAAGCCATGGGGATCGCGGCTCCGGTGCACCCCCTCATGAACTGGTTCTTCCTTGCGCCCGCCACGCTCGTCATCGCCCTCGCGGTCACGTTCGTCACGGAGGTCGTCATGCCGCGCTACGTCAACGTGAAGGGCAGCATCGACGCCTCGGCCGTCGACGCACGCAGGCTCACCGAAGAAGAATCGACGGGGCTCAAGCTCGCCTTCAAGTACTTCCTGGTCTTCTTCGTCCTTCTGCTCGTCGGCATGGTCCCTTCCTCCGGACTCCTCCGCAACGACGCGGGCGGCTTCCTGCCCTCTTCTCCTCTGACGTACGGCATCGTTCCCATTCTCTTCTTCCTCTTCATGTTCGTGGGAACCGGCTACGGAATAGGATCGAAGACCGTCAAGACGCACAGAGACGTGCCGAAGTACATGGCGGGCGGACTGCGCGCCTCCCTCTCCTACTTCGTGGTGGCGTTCCCGGCGGCGTTTTTCATTTACTTCTTCTCCGAAAGCAAACTAGCCGTCATCCTCTCCGTCAAGGGCGCCGAAATGCTCCAGGCAATGGACTTCACGGGCATTCCGCTCGCCGTCTCCTTCGTCGTGCTGGTCGCCTTCCTGAACCTCTTCATGACGAGCGGCTCCTCGAAGTGGATGATCCTCGCGCCGATCTTCGTCCCGATGTTCTCCGTGGTCGGCTTCGCCCCGGCGCTGACGCAGATCGCCTACCGCATCGGCGACACCGTGACGAACCCGATCACCCCGATCAACTACTTCCTGCCGATGCTGCTCGCCATCATGGAGCAGTACAAACAGAAGGACGAGACTATCGGGCTCGGCAACGTCATCTCGATGACGCTGCCGTACAGCATCTGCTTCTTCATCCTTCTGGTCGCGATGCTCATCGCCTACATGCATTTCGGCATCGCTCTCGGCCCCGGCGTGTCGAGCTGGATGTAGCTTTCGTGCCGGCAGTCTGAAAGCGTTTCTCCCGAGCGGCTTCGGATTCTTCCGGGGCCGCTTTTTTTCTCTGCGACCAGACGATATTTCACCCTGTAAAACGCAAGTTTATCCTGTCGAACGTTGACGAAATTCTCCTTCATGGGTAAGATGAATGGGAAGCGAAGGACGGCTTTCCGGACATACGAAAATCCCGGTTTTCGGACCGAAACACGGGAGGGGATTTTAAAAAGATGCGCATACCGTACGACGAGATGCGGGACGTGTTCCTGCGAATACTGATGAAATACGGTTTCTCCGAGGGGAAGGCGGCGAGCGCCGCCGAACTCTTCACCGACAACACCTGCGACGGAGTGGCCTCCCACGGGGCGAACCGCTTCCCGAGGGTGCTCTCGTATATCCGCAAAGGGCATATCGACCCGGCCGCCGACCCGGTCGCGGAGGAGTCCTTCGGTGCTCTGGAGCGCTGGAACGGCAAGAGAGGCATGGGGTGTACGAACGCCTCCTCCGCGATGTACAGGGCTATGGAACTCGCCGGTCTCTCCGGCGTGGGCTGCGTGGCCATGCGGAACACCAACCACTGGATGCGCGGCGGGGCCTACGGCCTCCAGGCGGCGCGCAAAGGGTTCGTCGGCGTCTGCTGGACGAACACCATGCCGAATATGCCTCCATGGGGGGCGAAGGATCGGCGCATCGGCAACAACCCGATCATCATGGCGCTTCCGTGGAAGGAGAGCCCCGTGCTGATCGACGGGGCGCTGGCGCAGTTCTCCTATGGGGCCATCGAGGCGCACCGGTTGGCGGGAAGGCAGCTCCCCGTCCCCGGCGGCTACGACGAGGAGGGGCGTGTCACGACCGACCCGGCGGCGATCGAGAAAACGTGGCGCGTGCTCCCGATCGGCTTCTGGAAGGGCTCCGGCCTCTCCATCGCGCTCGACCTGATCGGCGCGCTCCTCTCGAAGGGGAACACCGTCCGGCAGATAGGCGAACTCGGCGACGAGATCGCGGTCACCCAGACCTTCCTCGCCTTCAACGCGGAGGGGATGTACGGGAAGGAGTACGTGGAATCCGTCGTGGAGAGCGTCCTCTCCGACCTGAAGCAGGCGGCGCCGTCGGAACCGGGGGGCGAAATCCTCTACCCCGGCGAGAAGGAAGGGCGCACCCGCAGAGAGAACCTCGAACTCGGGATACCCGTGAACGATGAGATCTGGGATGGAATCCTCCGAGAGCTCGCATAATTTCGTGCTTTCGCGGAATTTTTTTCCGCATACCTTAACCAGAAGAGAGGGGTACACAAAATGAAGAAATGCACACTGTTGTTCCTTGCTGCTGTTCTTGCGGTGGTATTCGTCCTCCCCGCGCAGGCCGCTCCGCTGAAGATCGTGGCGGCGCACAACCAGACGTCTCTTGAGAATCCGTACCAGCACGGCATGATGAAGTTCAAGGAAGTGCTCGAGAAGATCTCCGGCGGCGAAATCTCCGTCGACGTCCACGCCGGAACCATCGGCACCAACGAGGACGAGCTCGTCGAGAAGCTCCAGCTCGGCGCGGCCGACGTCGTCGTGGCCTCCCCCGGCTTCATGACGAAGATCGGCATCCCCGAGGTCGACCTTTTCTCGCTTCTCTACCTCTTCAACAGCTTCGAGCACTGGGAGAAGGCCGTCGACGGCGAAGCCGGACAGACGCTGGCGAAGATCATCAACGAGAAGTCCCGCAACACCTTCCGCATCGCCGCCTACTGGTCCGCCGGAGTCCGCAACTACTACGGCAAGAAGCCCATCAACACGATGGACGACCTCAAGGGCATGAAGATCCGCACTCAGATGTCCGGCGTCGTGGCCGACTTCTGGAAGCAGACCGGCGCCATTCCGACGCAGGTCGCCTGGGGCGAGCTGTACCAGGCGCTGCAGCAGGGCATCGTCGACTGCGCCGAGAACGACTACACGAACTTCAGCCTTCTCGATCACCACAAGAC
>LVBO01000379.1 GCA_001604435.1 Synergistales bacterium Syner_01 | reverse complement strand
ATGTGTATAAGAGACAGGAGAAGATGCCTGTCAAGATGTTGGTATTATCGAAATAAAAAAATAATATATAATAAATTATAAGCATGGCCTCGCAATTGAAAATATCCCCCTCCTTGCGTCGTCGTGCCTCACAAGTCGCAAGCTTTCCGGATGCCCGCACAAAAAAGCCCCGAAACGATTGGTTTCGGGGCTTCCATCGGGAGGCTGAGCTTTAATAAATCCCCGCCAGACGCGGGAGGATGAGGCTGATCCAGGGTATATACGTCAGCAAAAGCACCGCGATGATCATGCTCAGGATGAACGGCCACACCGCTTTGGAGATAGATTCCAGCGTGATGCCGCCGATCCCGCAACCGACGAAAAGACAGACTCCAAGCGGGGGCGTGACCATGCCTATGGCAAGGTTCACCACGATGATGATGCCGAAATGGAGCGGATCCACCCCGATCTGCGTCACTACCGGAAGAAGAACGGGAACCAGTATGATGATGGACGCGACCGTCTCCATGAAGGTGCCTATGAAGAGGAGAAGAAGGTTGATAAGGGTCAGAATGACCACCGGATTCGTCGAGATCGAGAGAATGGCCTCCGCCACCGCCTGAGGAACTCTCTGCGCCGTCAGAATCCAGCTGAAGACCGAGGAGGTGGCGATGATGAACATGATCGTCGCCGTCCCGATCGAGGTATTCACCAAAATATCCTTCAGCTTCGGAAGGGTCAGCTCCCGGTAGACGAAAAACCCGATGATGAAGCCGTAAGCCACCGCGACAACCGCCGCCTCGGTAGGCGTAAAGACGCCGCCGTAGATGCCGCCGAGAATAATGACCGGCATCAGGAGCGCAAGAATCGCATCCTTGAAGGTCGCCCATATTTTTGCGCCGCTTGCCTTTTCGTCCCCCTTGTACCCCTTCTTCCGCGCGATCACCCACGCGACGAGCATCAGCGAGCCCCCGACGAGGAATCCGGGGAGAATGCCGCCCATGAACAGCGCGCCTATGGAGACGCCGGTCAGCACGCCGTAGATGATCATCGGAATACTCGGCGGGATCATGACGCCGAGCGTCCCCGCGGTCGCCTGCACCGCCGTGGCGTAGGGGGTGTCGTATCCGCGCCGGACCATTGCAGGAATGAGGATCGTTCCTATCGCGGCGACGCAGGCGACGGCGGCTCCGGAGATCGCGCCGAAAAACATGCTTGCGATGATGGCGACGAACGCGAGCCCTCCTGAAAACCTGCCGACGATCGAATTTGCGAAGTCGACCAGGCGGCGGGAGATTCCTCCGAACTCCATCAACGATCCGGCCAGGATGAAGAACGGCACGGCCATCAGCGGGAAGGAGTCGACGGCGGTGAACATCTTCTGCACAAGCACCACTGGCGGGATGGCGCCCGACCAGAGGATCGCGGAGAGCGACGCCAAACCGATGGCCACCGCTATCGGAACGTTCAACAGAAAGAAAAAGACAAGGCTTCCGAAGAGAACTCCGGTCATGCGTTCTTCACCGCCCTTCCCGAAATCGCTTCGATCATCAGTTCCACCATTTGAAAGAAACAGTGAGCGAACATCAACGCTCCGCCGACGAAGACCGCGCTATAGGGAATCGCCATCGAGATCTCCATCGCCGGGGAGAGCTGCGAACTCACAACCCTGAGTATCATCCTGCCGTAATGAACCATGAAAACAAAGAAAACGCAGCACAGCGCGTTGACAAGGATGGACGTCCACCGGCGCATCGAATCCGGCAACATCGCGACCACGGCTTCCACGCCGATATGGGATTTCCGCTTGACTCCGATGCTCGCTCCCAGGAAGACGATCCAGACCATGAGATAGCGGGCCAGCTCCTCCGACCAGGGGAGCGAAGAACGGATGACGAAACGAAAGATAACCTGAAGGAACACCACCACGACCATCACTGCGAGGAGAGCGCACACTGCGTACTCCGCCAGGAAGTTCACTCTGTCGAGCGTTTTTCTGATAAAGGACATGAATGCCCCCCTTTCTCTTCGAATGGCACGTCCGGCGAAGTTCGCCGAAGGGAGGCGTGCGGTTACGCAGTTCCCTTCGGCGGATTTCGTCTCAAGACGGAGAAACGGCTATTTCCCGCTCAGGATTTCGTCGAGAAGCTTCGCGTCGTCCCCAAGCTCGCCCTTGAACTCGTCAT
>LVBO01000378.1 GCA_001604435.1 Synergistales bacterium Syner_01 | reverse complement strand
AGAAGAAGCGGTTTGTCCTCTTCGCAGAGAGTATCTCCGGTCTTCGTGTTCTTGAGCCCCGGAAGCGCGACGATCATTCCTGCGGTGGCCTCGTCCAGTTCCTCCCGCTTGTTCGCGTGCATCCTCAGAATGCGTCCCACGCGCTCGCGGCTGCGGGTGCTGGAGTTGTAGATGGCCGTCCCTTTCGAGAGGACGCCGGAATAAACGCGCGTAAAGACGAGCCGTCCGACGAAAGGATCGACCGCGATCTTGAATGCAAGCGCGGTGAACGACTCCTCGGTGCTGCTCTCTCTGAGAACTTCCTCCTCCGTGGAGGGCTCCACTCCCTTGATGGAAGGAAGATCCACAGGGCTTGGAAGGTAGTCCACAACGGCGTCGAGCAGAGCCTGAACGCCCTTGTTCTTGAACGCCGAACCACAGACGACCGGGACGATCTTCAGCGCGACGGTACCGGCGCGAATCGCTTTTTTGATCGTTTCCACAGAAACGTCCCCGCCGTCGAGATAGGCTTCCATGATCTGCTCGTCGTAATCCGAAAGAATCTCCAACATAGAATCGCGGGCGGCCTTGGCATCGTCCGCAAGCGCGGAAGGAATCGGCACAACATGAGGATCGGTTCCCAGATCGTCCGTATACTGGATCCCGCGAAATTCGACAAGATCGATCATTCCTGTAAAGCTGTCCTCGACGCCGATAGGAATCTGGACGGGAAGCGGCTTGGCTCCAAGCTTTTCCTTGATGCCCCGGACGACGTTCTCAAAATCGGCCCCGACGCGATCCATCTTGTTCACGAAGGCAACTCTCGGCACGTGATACTTGTCCGCCTGACGCCACACCGTCTCGGACTGCGGCTCTACTCCGCCGACAGCGCAGAAAACAGCGACCGCGCCGTCGAGCACTCTCATCGACCGCTCGACCTCGACGGTGAAATCCACGTGGCCGGGCGTATCAATAATATTGATATAATGATCGTGCCACATGCACGTCGTAGCGGCGGAGGTGATGGTGATCCCCCGCTCCCGTTCCTGGTCCATGTAGTCCATGGTGGCGGCGCCTTCGTGCGTTTCGCCCATTTTGTAGTTTTTTCCGGTGTAGAAAAGAATTCGCTCGGTGGTCGTCGTCTTGCCCGCGTCAATATGGGCGGCGATTCCAATGTTGCGGATTCTCTTCATATCAAGTTTTTGCATTTCCTACCACCAAGCCTCGTTTCCTGCAGAACACTGCATCGTATTGAATCTGTAGACTGGCGTAACTACCAGCGGTAATGGGCGAACGCGCGGTTGGCCTCCGCCATCTTGTGCGTATCTTCCTTCTTTTTTATGGAAGCGCCTTCGTTTTTGCAGGCATCCATGAACTCCCTGGCGAGTCTTTCGGCCATGGGTATCCCCTTCTTGCTCCGGGAGTAGTTCAGGATCCAACGGATGGAAAGCACCTGCGCCCTTTCGGCTGGAACTTCCACCGGCACCTGATACGTCGCTCCGCCGACCCGGCGGGGGCGAACCTCGACGAGAGGACGGACGTTCTCCATGGCCTTCTTGAAGACCTCGAAGGGCTCCGTCTGGAGCTTCTCTCCGGCGATATCGAGCGCGTTGTACATAATCCGCTCGGCAACGCTCTTCTTTCCCTTCCGCATCAGGCTGTTGATGAACTTGCCCAGTGCGGGGCTGCCGAATCTGGTATCCGGCGTCGCTTGGCGTTTCTTGACATGCCCCTTACGCGGCATTGGTCAACCCCTCCTCAAAATAACAAAAAACACGCCGCGAAACCCTACTTGGGTTTCCGGGCGCCGTACTTGGAGCGGGATCTCTTTCGATTCTCCACGCCTCCACAGTCGAGTGTTCCCCGAATGATGTGATACCTGACTCCGGGAAGGTCTTTCACTCTTCCGCCACGAACAAGAACCACCGAGTGCTCCTGCAGGTTGTGGCCGATTCCCGGAATGTACGAGGTGACCTCGATACCGTTGGTGAGGCGGACTCGGGCAACCTTCCGCAGAGCCGAGTTGGGCTTTTTCGGCGTCACCGTGTACACGCGCGTGCAGACACCCCGACGAGCGGGATTTCCCTGCAGCGCCGGCGAATCGCTCTTGCGCCTCTTTTCTTCCCGGCCATGCCGTATAAGCTGATTGATCGTTGGCACGCAACTTCCTCCTTCCATCTGTTCTTCGTATTCTGGGCAAAGCAAGATCTTTTCCGAAAAACCCTTTTCGCTTGTTTTCCGGAGGCCCGCCCATCTATCCTGCTATCCCGGCCGCAGACGCTCCCCGCGTGATCGCGCAGGCTCGTCCGAGCCGGAGCATGCTGTCGACGCGTTCAACCGGAATATTCTGCCGCCGCGCTTCTTCTTCGAGGGTTCCTATCAAGGAAGGGTCCGCATCCTCCGCTATGAAGAGCTTCCGGAGCCGCCCGGCCTTGAGGGTGCGCCGAACCTGGCGTTCTCCCGTCACTCTGTTCGGAACTGCGAGTTCGTTCAAAGGCAATAGAATCCCTCCTGTGCCAAAAGCACCACGGAATAATAACAAAAAGGCGGGAGCAATGTCAAGCATAAAATGCTCCCGCCTTCAGCGTTCTCACATTTTTTCCGAATGAAACAAAATCGTCGCGTTCCTATTCTTTCGCTTGCACGGGCTCGGCGTATGTTCGAAGGCCCTGGATTCGTTCCACTCCCGTTCCGGCGGGAATGAGGTGGCCGATGATGACG
>LVBO01000377.1 GCA_001604435.1 Synergistales bacterium Syner_01 | reverse complement strand
CGACGAGACCGTCTCCTACGTCAAGGAACGAAAACAGTTCGGCAAGCCGATCGGCGCCTTCCAGAACACGCAGTTCCGGATGGCCGACATGAAGACGCGAATCGAGGCCGCCAGACTGCTGGTCTACGGCGCGGCGCTCGCCAAGGACTCCGGCGGACGATTCTCCGTCGAGGCGGCGATGGCGAAGCTCTTCGCCTCCGAGACCGCGATGGAAGTGACCACGAAGTGCGTGCAGCTCTACGGCGGCTACGGCTACATGCGCGACTACCCCGTGGAGCGGATGATGCGCGACGCCAAGATCACCGAGATCTACGAAGGCACCAGCGAAGTGCAGCGCATGGTCGTCGCCGGCACGCTGCTGAAGTAGGGAGGAAGACCATGAAGATACTCGTGTGCATCAAACAAGTGCCCGACACCACGGAGGTGCGCCTCGACCCTGTGACCGGCACGCTGATCCGGGAGGGAATCCCGAGCATCATCAACCCTGACGACAAGGCGGGGCTGGAGGCCGCGCTCCGGCTGAAGGACGAGCACGGAGCGCACGTCGCCGTGCTCAGCATGGGGCCGCCGCAGGCGGATCTCGCGCTCCGCGAGGCGCTGGCGATGGGGGCCGACGAGGCCATCCTGCTCACCGACAGGGCGTTCGGCGGCGCGGACACCTGGGCGACCTCCTCGACGCTCGCCTCCGCCATCTCCGGCATGGAGTACGACTTCATCATCACAGGCCGCCAGGCCATCGACGGCGACACCGCGCAGGTGGGGCCGCAGATCGCGGAGCACCTCGGCATCCCCAACATCAGCTACGCCGAGGAGCTGCGGGTGGAGGACGGGTACGTGGTGGCGCGGCGGCAGTACGAGGACCGGAGCCACACGCTCAGGGTGAAAACGCCGTGCCTGATCACCGCGCTCTCGGAGTTGAACGAGCCCCGATACATGACCCCCCGCGGCATCTTCGAGGCCTTCCGGGAGAAGGAAGTGAAGATCCTGACCCGCGCCGACCTTGCGATCGACGACGGAAACATCGGGCTGAAGGGCTCCCCCACTCGGGTGATGAAGTCGTTCACCAAGGCGGCGAAGGGGAAGGGGACCGTGGTCGACCTGGACGCGAGGAGCGCGGCGGACTGGATCACGGAGAGACTTCAGGAGAAGTTCGTGCTGTGAGGAGGCCGTGGTATGGAAAAGAGTGAATATAAGGGTGTTCTGATCTTCGTCCAGCAGATGGACGGGGAGGTCGCTCCCGTCTCCCTGGAGCTGCTGGGCAAAGGGCGGGAGCTGGCGGCGGCGCTGGGGACGGAGGTGACCGCGGCGCTCCTCGGCTCCGGGGTCGATCCGCTCCTCCCGCTCTTGGCGCGCTACGGCGCGGAGCGTATCGTCGTGGTGGACGACCCGGCGCTGGAGACCTACATGACCGAGCCGTACACGCGGGCGATGGCCGTGGTGGTGGAGCGTTTCGCGCCCGAAATCCTGCTCTGCGGCGCCACCGCCGTCGGGCGCGATCTTGCTCCTCGCCTCTCCGCCCGGTTGCACACCGGCCTCACCGCCGACTGCACCGGACTGGAGATCGACCCGCAGACGCGGAACCTCATGATGACGCGTCCGGCCTTCGGCGGCAACATCATGGCGACCATCGTCTGCGCGGAGCACCGTCCGCAGATGGCGACCGTCCGCCCCGGCGTGATGTGCCGGATCGAGCCGCTGGAGGGCGTGCAGCCCCCTGTGGAGCGGATGCGCGTCGAGGGGCTCGCGGAAGGGATCAATGTGGAGATCCTCGAAGTCGTGAAGAAGATGAGCGCGAAAAGGGACATACAGGAGGCCCGGGTGCTCGTCGCCGGAGGGCGCGGCATGGGCGGACCCGAGAACTTCGCCGTCCTCGAAGAGCTGGCGGAGGTTCTCGGCGGAACGGTCGCCTCTTCGCGGGCGAGCGTCGACGCGGGCTGGGTCGGGAAGGACCGGCAGGTAGGGCAGACGGGAAAGACCGTCCGTCCCGACCTCTACATCGCCTGCGGCATCTCCGGCGCCATCCAGCACCTCGCCGGAATGGAGGAGTCCGGGATCATCGTCGCCATCAACAAGGACCCCTCCGCACCCATCTTCGAGGCGGCCGACTACGGGGTGGTCGGCGACGCGCTGAAGATCGTCCCGCTGCTCGCCGAGAGCATCCGGAGCGCGCGCGCCCGGAAGGCGGAGGTGTAGCGCAGGAATCTCGCGATGTCGGAGGCGCCTCGCCCCCCGTGAGCATTTCAACCTACGGATACTTTCCCCTTCTCCTTGCGAACGCCATATATCCGCTTCATCTCCGAAGGCCCTTTTCATTTCCGTGAAAAGGGCCTTTCACTGTATGGAAAAGAAAAGTTTTGTACGGAGTATACGTCGCTTCTCCTTCCGTGAAAATCCTTGACAGCTTTCATTGCATATGATAATTCCGATAAGGTTACATTTGCAGGGAAGGCTGGAAATTGAGTTTTTTGTGCAAGGAGGGAAAGCGGGTATGGAGATCAGTAAGGAAACGTTGCTCGGAATGTACCGGAAGATGTTGACCATCAGGAGGTTCGAGGAGAGGGCTTCGGAGCTGTACGCGGCGGGCAGGATGCCCGGCTTCGTCCATCTCTACATAGGCGAGGAGGCGGTGGCCACCGGAGTCTGCGCTTCATTGACCGACAAGGACTTCATCACGAGCACCCATAGGGGGCACGGACACGTGATCGCCAAGGGCGGGAAGACCGACCTGATGATGGCGGAACTCTACGGCAGGGTGACGGGGTACTGCAAGGGAAAGGGCGGCTCGATGCACATCGCGGACGTCGACCTGGGCATCCTCGGAGCCAACGGGATCGTCGGGGCCGGACAGCCGATCTCCGTCGGCGCGGCGTTCGCCTGCAAGTACAAAAAGACGGACGCCGTGGCCGTCTGCTTCTTCGGCGACGGCGCCTCCAACCGCGGCACCTTCCACGAGGCGATGAACATGGCGTCCTCGTTCAAGCTGCCGGTCGTCTTCGTCTGCGAGAACAACATGTACGGCATCTCCAACTACCAGAAGCACCACATGAACATCAGCGACATCGCCGACCGCGCCGGGGCCTACGGCGTGCCGGGGGTCAGCGTGGACGGCAACGACGTGATCGCCGTCTACGAGGCGGCCTCCGAGGCGGTGGCGCGCGCCCGCCGGGGCGACGGTCCGAGCATCGTCGAGTGCAAGACGTGGCGCCAGCGCGGCCACTTCGAGGGCGACCCGGGGAAGTACAAGGACCCGGAGGAGCAGAAGGCGTGGCTCGCGAAGGATCCGATCCCCCGCATCGAGGACAAGCTGATCGAGCTGGGCATGGCGACGCAGGCCGATATCGACGCGATGAGGGCGAAGGTCGACGAGGAGATCGAGGCGGCCATAAAGTTCGCCGAGGACAGCCCCGAGCCGGGCGACGACGAACTCCTCACCGACGTGTGTGCCGGTTGACGGCGCGATGACCGAAGGAGAGTGGCGAAGATGGCACAGATGACATATATGGAAGCGCTCAGGGACGGCATGCGGATGGAGATGCGGCGGGACGGGAACGTCTTTCTCGCCGGCGAGGACGTAGGGTTCTTCGGCGGGTGTTTCGGTCAAACGGCGGGGCTCTTCGACGAGTTCGGCAAGGAGCGCGTGGTGGATACCCCGATCACGGAGACCGCGATTCTCGGCCTCGGCGTCGGCGCCGCAGCAGCAGGGCTCCGTCCCATCGTCGAGCTGATGTTCATGGACTTCATGGGCGTCTGCATGGACGAGATCAACAATCAGGCGGCCAAGATGCGCTACATGTTCGGCGGCAAGGCCAAGCTCCCGATGGTGGTGCGCACCACGTGCGGCGCGGGGATGTCCGCGGCGGGGCAGCACTCGCAGTCGCTTGAGGCGTGGCTGGCCCATATTCCGGGAGTCAAGGTGGTCATGCCCGCGACTCCGGCAGACGCCAAGGGGCTGATGGAGGGCGCCGTCCGGGACGACAACCCGGTCTTCTTCATCGAGCACAAGGGGCTCTTCGGCCTCTCGGGGGAGGTGCCCGACGGCGAGTACGTCGTGCCGCCCGGGAAGGCGGCTGTGCTCCGCGAGGGGAAGGACGTCTCCCTGATCGCCTGGTCGGCGATGGTCCACAAGGCGCTCGCCGCCGCCGACATGCTGGCGAACGAGGGGATCTCCGCCGAGGTGGTCGATCTGCGGAGCATCGCGCCGCTGGATAAAAAGACAGTGCTCGACTCCGTCCGCAAGACGGGGCGCGTTGTCGTCGTCCACGAGGCGTGCCGCACCGGCGGCTTCGGCGGCGAGATCGCCGCCATCATCGCGGACGAGGCGTTCGACAGTCTCAACGCGCCAGTGAAGCGGGTCACGGCGCCCGACACGCCGGTGCCGTTCAACGCGCGGCTGGAGCAGCTCTACATACCGAGCGCGGAAAAAGTCGTCGCGACGGTCACAGAACTCTTCTAAACGCTCCGAAGCGACCGGGGAAAGGGGAGGGGCTCCATCATGGAAAAAGACGCTTTTGTCGGAATTATCGCCAACCCCGCGTCGGGAAAGGACATCCGGCGCCTGGTCGCCTACGGCACGGTCTTCGACAATCAGGAGAAGGTGAACATCGTCCGGCGGATCCTGCTGGCGCTCGACGCTCTCGGCGTGGTGCGCGTGCTCGCCATGCCGGACTACTACGGAATCGTCCGCAGGGCGGCGGAAGGGGTACGCTCCGACCGCCCCCTGCGCCTCGCCGTGGAGATGCTCGATATGCCGCTCACCGGAACGCAGATCGACTCGCAGCGCGCTGCGGAACTTCTCTGCGCGGCCGGGTGCGGCTGCATCGTCACGCTGGGAGGGGACGGGACGAACCGGATGGTGGCGAAGGGGTGCCGCGACGTCCCCCTGATGCCCGTCTCCACGGGGACGAACAACGTCTTCCCCCTGCTCATCGAGGGAACGACGGCGGGGCTCGCGGCCGGGGTGACGGCGCTCGGCTGCGGCGAGGAGTGCACGGTCCGCAGGAGCAAGAAGCTCACGATCTTCAAGAACGGAGAGGAGGCTGACATCGCCCTCATCGACGCGGTGGTGCTCCAGAGCCGCTTCATCGGCAGCCGCGCGATGTGGGAGGTGGAGAACATGCGCTGCTGCGCGGTGACGAGGGGGGAGCCGCACAACATCGGCGTCGCCTCGGTCGTGGGGAACCTCTCCCCGATCACGCCGGAGGACCCGCACGGCGGCTTCCTGAAGTTCGACCCTCAGCGTTCGGATATCTTCGCCCCCATCGCGCCGGGGCTCTTTCTTTCGGTGGGGGTCGCTTCGTTCACGCACCTAATGACCGGCGAGGAGATACAGGTCGCTCCGATTCCCAGCATCATCGCGCTCGACGGCGAGCGGGAGGTCGATCTGCACGCCGGGGACTCGGCCTCCATCAGGCTCGACAGGGACGGCCCCCGCGTGGTGGACGTGCCCGCCGCGCTGCGATGGGCGGCGGAGAGCGGCTTTTTCGGTAACAAGGACCTCGTCCG
>LVBO01000376.1 GCA_001604435.1 Synergistales bacterium Syner_01 | reverse complement strand
GACAAGAACGGGCGCCTCCATAATCTCGCGGTCGTACTCCAGCGCGACGGCCAGGTGCGTCGGGTTGGTAATGACGACGTCCGCCTTCGGAACCGAGGACATCATTCTGTTGCGGGCCAGTTCGCGCTGCTTCTGGCGGATCTTGCTCTTGATCTGAGGGTCGCCTTCCATCTGCTTGTATTCCTCTTTCAGCTCCTGTTTGCTCATCTTGATCGAACGCTCGAACTCCCACTTCTGGTAGCCGTAGTCGAAGACGGCGATGACAAGCAGAAGGAAGGCAAGGCGGAAACTGAGGCTGAGCAGCTTGGAGAAAAGCTGCGAAACGCCGATTTCCAACGGGAACCGGATCGCCGCCACAAGTTCAGGGGTATCTTTCTGCAGCGCGAAGTAAATCACCGCCGCGAAGAGGGCCGCCTTCATCAGGCCCTTGGCAAGCTCGACAAGAGAGCGGAGAGAGATGACTTTTTTCAAACCGGAAACAGGGTTGAAGCGGTCCATTTTCGGAATCAGCGGCTTCGGCGTCAACTCTATTCCCACCTGCGCCACGGTAACGATAAGTCCCCCTATCGCCACCACAAGGCCAAGGGGAATCCAGGGCAGAATCGCGGCTGGAACCGACTCGCGGGAGATCACGCGGAACCAGCCGGCCTCCCGCAATGTGTTCCCCCCCATGAACGCGATCATTTCGACAAGGTAGTCCCGCATGTACGAATACATGAAGCGTCCGAAAACGAGCAGCGAGAAAAGTCCGGTCAGGATCACAACGGCCGCTCCCAGATCCTGGCTCTTGGCGACACGTCCCTCCTCCCGCTCCTTTCGGCGTTTTCGCGGTGTAGCAGGTTCGGTTCGCTCCTGAGAGAAGAACTGGAGGTTGAATTCTACCGCCACGCCGTGACCCCCATAAGCGCAAATTCGATAAAACGCTCCATGTTTTCCGCCATCAGTTCGACAGCGACAGGAAGGACCACCATGAGGACAAAAAAACCGAGAGCGACCTTGAGGGGCAGGCCGAGAACGAAGATGTTCATCTGAGGTACCGTTCTGGCAAGAAACCCAAGCCCCACATCCGCCAGCAGTATCGCGCCGTAGAACGGAAGGACGAATCGCAGACTGAGGACGAATGCTTGGTTCAGCCAAGCGCCGAGCCCCAGGTCCCACGAGATCGAAAGCGCGAGCTTTCCCGGAGGAACAAGTTTCAGGCTCTCCACAACAGCCTGCGTCATCAGCAGATGCCCGTTCCATCGGAAGTAGAACCACATGCCGACCAGAAACTGGAGCTGGCCGATGATCGAAACCTGCACCTGGCTGAGCGGATCCATGACGCTCAACATGGAGAGCCCCATGCTGATACCGATCAGTTCTCCGGAAATCTGCAGGACGTACAGGGGAAGCGCCGCGAGAAAACCGAGCAACGAACCGATCAGCAGCTCCCTGGTCGCGAGCAGCACGAGAGAAGTCCAGTCATCGAAGAGTATCAGCGGAACATCGGTCTGCAACGAGCCGGCCGCGGCCAGAGTGAAGAAAAACGCCATCCAGAAGCGAACCGGAAGGGGAAGCGATGATGCGTAGAAGACGGGCGCCGTAAACATCATACCGATGAAACGGATTCCCGTCAGCAGGTAAAACAAGAGAACTGGAACATACGCGGTCTGTTCTGAGGTCATTTGATGAAGCGGTCGAGCTGACCGAAGACCAGGCGTGAAAAATCACCGACGGAACTGAACATCCACGGTCCGAAGATAACGAGCGCAAGCATCACCGCCATGATCTTGGGGATAAAGATAAGCGTTTGCTCCTGGATCGAAGTGGCCGTCTGCAGTACGCCTATCACCAGTCCTACGGTCATGGCGACAAGAAGAACCGGCATGGCCGTTGTCATGGCGGTCCAGACCGCGGTACTCAGCACATCGTTCATGTTGACCGGGAACATGCCATCGCCTCCTTATGCAAAGCTCCTGAGCAGACTCGTCACCACCAGATTCCACCCGTCCGCCATGACGAAGAGCATGATTTTGAACGGGAGGGAGATCATCATGGGCGGAAGCATCATCATGCCCATCGCGAGCAGCACGCTGGCGACGATCATGTCGACGATAATGAACGGGATGAAAATAACCACCCCCATCTGAAACGCCGTCTTCAACTCGCTCAGGACAAAAGCGGGAAGCAGCACCCTGGTGGGGACTTCATCCGTATTCCGCGGCTGTTCCATCTTCGACATGGTGACCATCAACGAAAGCTCTTCCTGACGAGTGAACTTGAAGAGGAACTCGCGAATAGGATTGATCGTCCCCTCCCACGCTTGAGCAGAGTTGACCGTTCCCGCCAAATATGGAGAAAGGGCGTTGTCGTAGATTTTATTCCATGTCGGCGCCATGATGAACAGCGTCAGAAAAAGAGCGAGGCTCACGATCACCTGGCTCGGCGGCGTCTGCTGCAAGCCGATGGCCCGCTGGACGAACCCCAGCACGATCAGGATGCGGGTAAAGCAGGTCATCATCAGGATAATCCCGGGCGCAACGCTCAGCACGGTGAGAAGGGCGAGGATCTGCAGCGTCGTGGCCACATCGCGGGGAGATTCCGCAACGCCGAGTCCGAACTGGAGCACGGGTATGGGGATGAACTGCGCTCCCTCTTGGGCGTACGCGACGGCCGAACCAAGCAGAATCATCAACGGCGCGAAAAAAAACACGACGTATTTAGGAATCCGAAGTTTCATTCCAGTCGACCTGCCACTCTTCATAACGCCACCTGCCTATCAAGCGCGCCCCGTTTTTCCCGGAAAGCACGGCGATCACATCGGGGCCGCAACGAACAACAAAAAGAACATCCCTGCCGAGCGGCAAGGATGCTACGACGGAAAGAGCGCCTTTCGTCCGGAGAGGCGTTCTTCTCCCCGAAAAAAGAACCATAAAGTATCCGGCGACCGCAAGAAGCGCCAAGCTCAATCCGACCTTCACCAGGTAGCTCGTCAGAGAGGGTGCTTCCATCGACGAGGCGAAGGCGACGGCGGGAAAGAAAAGAAGCAGGCCCGCGGCGCCCCGGCACACCATGATGACGCCCGCGCTCCTAACCGAGCGCCTTGTTCAGCGCTTCGACCACCCTGTCCGGCTGAAAGGGCTTGACGATGAAGTCGACCGCTCCCGCCTGAATAGCTTCGATGACCATCGGCTGCTGGCCCATGGCGCTCACCATGACGACCCTTGCGGAAGCATCGAGCGTTTTGATGGCTTTCACGGCATCGATTCCGTTCATCTCGGGCATGGTGATATCCATCGTGACTATATCGGGCTGGAGCTTTTGATACGACGCAACGGCAACCTTGCCGTTCTCCGCCTCGCCAACGACTTCAAAATCGTTCTTGGTCAGAATGTCCTTCAGCATCATCCTCATGAAGGCGGCATCATCAACGATCAATACTTTTCTGCCCATACTTCCACATCCCTCTCTCGGTAATAACTGAAAAGTTCATCGGCCATTTCGCTACAACGAATGGACTCGACCGGCGGAGGACACTATCTCCGTGATACGGACGCCGAAATTCTCGTCGATAACCACAACTTCGCCCTTGGCGATCAGCTTGCTGTTCACGAGAACATCGACCGGCTCACCGGCCATCTTATCCAATTCTATCACGGAACCGGGCGTCATGTTCAATATGTCGCCGATATTTTTACGAGTTCTTCCCAATTCGACAGTAACTCTGACAGGAATGTCGGCGACAAGATCGATTTTGCTTCCGAATCCGGAAATCGATTTTTGCGTCAAGGGAACGAACTCGGCAGGTCGCACATCCACCGATGACTGGTCGTAGACGTTTCCGAAAGAAGGAGCGGGTTCTCCCGCGCCGCCGAACGTCTGCTGAGG
>LVBO01000375.1:1220-2986 GCA_001604435.1 Synergistales bacterium Syner_01 | reverse complement strand
TCGCCTCTCCGGCGCCCTCGAAAATTTCGTCCAGCGCGTACTCCTTCAGATAGAGCGTCCGGAAGAGCTTTTCCGCCTCCGGGTGGTAGTCCCGCGAGCAGAAGATCACCGCGAGCACGTACCCCTTCTCGACCACCGCCGGAAAGACCAGCAGCGGCGTCACCGAAGCCATCTCCTCCAGCCGTTTGAAGTTCTCCGCGCTCAGCCGCCCGAACGTGATCGAGAGGTAGCGCGACTTCAGCGTCCGCTCCACGCCCCGCCCCGCGGCGCTCAGCGCGTCGAGGAAAGCCCCCGCCGCCATCAGCTTCTCCCGCTCCTCTTCGAGCGCCTCGGAGCGCTCGCGCCAGACCGTAAGCTTTCCCTGCAGCTCCTTCACCCGTTTCGACGCCTCGTCGAACGAGAACGACGGGCAGACCCGCTCGCACAGACTCTCCGACGGCGGCCGAGGTCCGGCCTTCGCGGAGGGCCCGTCCCCGTCCGGAGCGTCCTCGTCCGGAATCAGCTTCCAGACCGCGCGCATGTTCTCCAGCAGCTCGTCGTACGGGTTGCTCCTGAAGGTGGCGATGCGCGCCCCTCCGCTTCCCGAGAAGGCGGACGTCCGGCGCTCCATCGCAAACTCCAGCGGCACGGGCTCGAAGTTCCCGAGGGAGAGCAGTTCCGCCGCCACGGGCTCGATCTCCTCCCGCGGCCCCACCAGCGACACTCCCATCATCTCGACGACGGCCATGACGAACTTCCCTCCTCTCCGGACGTGAAGGCGTTCGCTCCCGGATGAATCAGGAACTCCCGCGCCTTCTTCTTATCGTAGTGATACCGTACGTCCTCGATGATCGTGAACAGATCCTTCACCTCCAGCTCCCGCAGCGTCAGGTAGGCCAGCGCCGTATGGACGCCCGACGTCCCCGACGCGAAAATCCCCGTCGCCCCTCTCCACAGAAACCTGTAGAGGTTGTGCTCCAGCGCCATCTCGCTCGCCTCGACCGCCTCTTCCGGCGCGCCCGAAGGCGGCCGCGCGGTTCCCGTCGCGTGGAACGCCTCCCCGTACCGGCAGGCGCGCATCAGCTTGAGCATCGACGGCACGTCCGGCGCGAAGGCGAAGGCGCTCAGCGTCTCGAAATTCAGTTTGTAGCGCACGGGCAGCGTCATGCCCAGCGCCTCCTCGGGCGACATCGCGAAAAAACGCCGCCCGCGGTAGATCCAGTAGATGTTGATCAGGTCGGCCCGGGTGCCGAAGAGCTTCCGCACCCAGCGACCCTCGCTCCCCGGCAGACATCCTCCCCGCGACAGGATGCGCGTCAGGAAGAACACGTCCATCGCCATCTTCCCCCGGAACAGCGTGTCGCCGCCGATACGTTCGGGGTTGGAGGCGAGGATCTGCTTCAGAGGCTCGGCCAGCACCTGCTCCAGCGGCCACCCCTTGATCGCTTCCAGCACGTCGCGCAACGACCGGGCGGCCAGCAGCTTCTCGCCGTCCGCCAGCGTGATCGGCACGGAGGCGATACGCCGCCGCAGCGCCTCGCGGCTGCCGACGCCCGTCGTGATGATGCGCAGCACGCGCTTCACCACGTCCACGTCGAAGCGCTCCCCCCACGCCCGCAACAGCGCCGTGCGCTCGGGGCCGAGGTAGTGGCAGAAGGGCATCTCCTCCAGCATCGGCACGGTGGAGATAATCCCCTCGAGTTCGCCGCGGTGCATCTGCTCCGGGCGGGACGCGCGGTCGAAGTAGGTCTCGTACGCCGGGGTGCGGGAGAGGGTGACCGCGATGT
>LVBO01000375.1:0-1106 GCA_001604435.1 Synergistales bacterium Syner_01 | reverse complement strand
CTCCTTCATCTTCTGCCGCCCGCGGACGCTCATGTCGGCGATCTGCGCCGCCTCCAGCTCCGCCGAGTGGCGCGCCGACTCCACGATCGCCTTCGCCTGCGCCCGCGCCGCCGTCAGCCGCGCCTCCTGGTCCGCCGCGAAATGCTCCCGCGACTCCCGCAAGAGCTCCGCCGCCTTCCGCCGCGCCGCCTCCACGCTCCCGACCGCCTCGTCTTCGGCGGCAAGAAGCTCGCTCAACACAGTGCTCAAATTCACGCTCCCATTCCTCCCTCTTCCGAAGCGCCCGCGCGCGCCATCTTCATCCGCGTGAAGTCCTCGCGGTCGTTCTCCTCCAGCACGCTCGCGATCCACGCCAGCACCTTCCGGTGCGACGGAATCACCACCTTCTCCAGCGCGTTCACCCGCCGGAACGTCCGCCGAATCTGCACCGCGAGCCGGTAAACGGAAGTCTCCACCTCCGCCAGCCGCGCGATCAGCGAGAGCACCTCCCGCGCATGGCTGTACGCGGCGTCCAGCACCCCCGACGTCCCCAGAAACGTATAGCACGGCGCCGGAGGCCGCTCCACCGGGTCGACCTTCGGGATTTCCACGCCCATCACCGAGCGGAGGCGGATCGTGAAGTCGTCCGACTCCGGCGCCGAATAGGCCAGCTCCTCCACGTTGTCGATCCCCAGCGAAAGCCCCGCCATCTGCAAGCTGAAATACGCCTCCGAGAAGACGCGCTCAAGATCGGCCTGCAGCTCCCGCGCCTCGCGGATCCGCCCGGTCAGCTCCATCAACAGAATCGTCCGCTTCCGCTCCAGAAGGTCGTGCCCCTTCTCGGCCAGCTTCAGCGACGACGCGAACTTCACCATATTCCCCCGCGTAGGGGCAATCTTCGGGCTCGTGAAAAACACCCCCCTCCGGTGCGTGCACTTTAAAACTCTTGGGGGAAAATGTCAAATGGGAGGAGAGGGGGTATGGAGAGAATTTCCAAAAATTGCCGTACACCCTTAAAAAAGACGGGCGCGCCGAGTGAACGCATCCGGCGCGCCCGTCTTTCAATGCATCCGGTGTTCCGCTGCTCTTCGCTTGTTAGCTCCGCAGCAACAGCAAAGCCAGGGGGG
>LVBO01000374.1 GCA_001604435.1 Synergistales bacterium Syner_01 | reverse complement strand
GGGATCGGAGGCTTCTTCGCGGCGTGCGCGATGGCCATTCCATTCGCCATCCTCTTCGGCTGGTTGACGGGCATCCTCTTCAACAAAGCGAAAGGGAAAGAGATGATCACCGGATTGATCCTCGGTTTCTTCGCCAACGGCATCTATCAGCTGATCTGCCTCATCTTCATCGGATGGCTGATCCCCATCTCGAACAAGGCGCTCCTCCTGCCTTCGGGCGTCGGTTTCGTCAATACGCTCGACCTGAAGATCTGGCAGTACGCGATCGACAAGTTCTACGTCTTCCGTGCCCGCGGCATAGACATCCCCGTGCTCAAATATCTGAACAACATCAACATACCGGTCCTGACGCTGACAATCATCGTTCTTCTTTGCATCGCCGTCGTCCTTCTTTTCAAGACGAAGCTCGGACAGGATTTCCGAGCTGTGGGACAAAACAGGCATATCGCAGAAATCGCGGGGATCAAGGTCGACAGGGTACGTATCATCGCCGTCGTCTTCTCCACGGTTCTCGCCGCATGGGGACAGCTCATCTTTCTTCAGAATATCGGCAACGTGCAGGTGTACGGCTCTCACGTCCAGGTCGGAACATTCGCCGTCGCGGCGCTCCTTATCGGCGGCGCTACCGTTTCGAAAGCAACGATAGGACAAGCTCTTCTTGGAACGGTGCTCTTCCACGCTCTTTTCATCGTCTCTCCCCTTGCGGGGAAAAATCTGATGGGAAGCGCGCAAGTCGGTGAATACTTCCGTGTTTTCGTCGCCTACGGCGTCATCGGCATCGCTCTTGCCCTTCACGCCTGGCAACGATTGGCAAAAAAACAATAAAATTCGCACCTTCACATTGACTAATTCTGAAATTCATGTATAATTCCAGTTTGTCAATGGAGGGAAGATTTTGAGTGGACCCCCGGAACGGGGTCCACTCTTTTTTGGGGAGCCGCGGGCCGTAGACTGAACGGCAAGTACTATCGGATGCATTCTTCCCCAGGATTTGCCCTCCTAATTTGAGGAGGAATAATATACTCATGAGTGAAAACGGTTTCGCGTGCTATTCTCTGCGGGATGAACTTCTTCTCGCGCTGAACAAGAAGGGTTTTTCAATCCCCACCCCGGTCCAGGAAAAAGTGCTTTCAATGGACCGTTTCGATACCGACCTGATTGTCCGTGCAAAGACGGGCTCGGGCAAAACGCTGGCATTTCTGCTCCCTCTGCTTCAAGAGATGGAGCTTCCCGCCTCGAACCCGCTTATCCTGGTACTTTCCCCCACCCGTGAGCTTGCGCAGCAAACAGCGCGCGAAGCGGAGTGGCTGTCGCGCTATCTCGATATTTCCGTCGCCACGCTCGTCGGCGGGCTGGACATGTCGACCCAGATTCGGTCGCTCAAAGAAGGGGCCGTTGTCGTCGTCGGAACCCCCGGAAGAACGCTCGACCACGTCAACCGCGGTTCGCTGAAAACCGAGAATATCCACACCGTAATTCTCGACGAGGGCGATCACATGCTCGACATGGGATTCCGCGACGAGCTTGAGGGCATTCTCGACGCGCTCCCCCACCGTAACAGGACATGGCTCTTCTCCGCGACTATGCCGAGGGAGGTCAAGGAGCTCTCCAGGAAATACCTCTCCCACCCCGTCTCCATTTCTCTGGTTGAAGACGGCGACCAACACGAAGATATTGTTCACAAAGCCTATTTGGTCCCATTCCGGCACAAGATGGAGGGATTGGTGAACGTGCTTCTCTGGGAACGTCCGAAGCGCGGGCTGATCTTCTGTCATACTCGTCTGGAAACGATGAACGTCTCTCAGCGTCTTATCGAAGAAGGATTCAATTCCGGGGCGTTGCACGGAGAAATGACCCAGCGGGAGCGCAACACCGTCCTTGCGGCGTTCAAGAACGGTCATCTTCCTCTTCTTGTCGCAACGAATGTCGCGGCGCGGGGGCTTGATGTCGAAGGAGTCACCCACGTCATTCAGATCGGCCTTCCCGACGACAGGGACACCTTCGTCCACCGCAGCGGGCGCACAGGCAGAGCCGGTCACGAAGGTATGGATATCCTTCTTCTCTCTCCGCAGGAAGCGGAGAAGTTCAAGTACATGATCGGTTCGGCGAAGGTCGATATCGAATGGAACAACGTCCCCGACGTGCAGGCTATCGGCAAGGTGCAGCGGGAGATCGCGGAAGAAAAGCTGCTCACGATGAAAGAAGCCGGCGAGAATGAAGACTATCTTCAGTGGGCGGAAGATCTGTTGACCAGGGTAAACCCGAAAAACCTCGTCGCCCGTCTTCTCTTCTCTCTGACCTCCAAGCGGTCTGCGGGATACAATCTCTCCTCCGATCTGGAAAGAGAGCTACGCAGGAAAAGCCGCGGTCCCGTCGAAAAAGACCGCACTCCCGGCAATCGCTCTTTAAAAGGAAGCCGCCCCAAGGGAACGATGCTTCGCCTGAGCAAAGGGCTTGCCGACGGGTGGGACGTCGGACGGGTGCTTCATTCCGTGTGCACGTCGCTCAACGTTGACCGTTCGGAAGTCGGCGCCATTCGAATGAAGGACGATCATGTCCTGGTGGAATTACTACCCGTGGCTCTTTCTCGTTTTGAAGAAGATTCCCGCGGCCTTGAGCGTTGCGGACTTATCGAAGAAGGCAAAGGGAGAGATATGCTCTTCCAGGCGTACTCGGGCGCTTCGAGAGGTTCCAGAGATCGCGCCCCTTCATCAAGACCGAGGAGACAGGGGAAAACCGATTCAAGGAAAAGATAAATATAAAGCCGGCCTCGAACGAGGCCGGCTTTATCAAATATTATTATAATCGGGGAATAATTACGCCTTATGAACGTTAGCGGCCTGAGGGCCCTTTTCGCCGTCCACTACCTCAAAACTGACCTTCTGGCCCTCGGCAAGCGTCTTGAAACCATCGCCAGTGATTGCGCTGAAATGAACGAAAACATCCTTGCCCTCGTCCGTCGTAATGAAACCATACCCCTTGCTATCGTTAAACCATTTCACAGTTCCCTGACTCATCCAAAGACAGCCTCCTAAAACTTTATTAAATTCTGCAGCCCATATCCCGAAGCCGGACCGCAAATCAACAATATAGGATTTTAAGCCTTATGTCAAGCTTTTTTTAAAACTTTTCCTTTTTACGTCCTTATAAATTGCCTTTTTCCCCTTAGCCGACCTTCGGCATAATTAAAATGGAAAGGCTTTTCGTGAGATGAAATTAAACAAGATTTCATAAAAAGGAAAGCGCTCGCCTATTTTTCTTTTCTTTTTATAATTCCCGTTTCCGGAATAAGAAACGCGAAAAGAAGAGAGAATGCCGAGCATATCAGCCCTAAGGAGAATGCCCTTCGATACGCGGCTTCCAAAGGGAGATACAAGTAGTAGTCGATCACCATTCCCATAATGGACGTCATCACGGCAATCGCGAAGAAACCCGCCGCATTCAGGATTGAAATCGCCAATCCGGTGTATTTTTTTGAAGTCAGTTCTTTCGCCACGGACCAGGACAGTACAAACGCGGTGTTCGTAAATCCGAGGAGGAGAAAAATGCACCGCAGCGCCCAGATTCCGAGCGGCTGTGGCCAGGGAAAGACAATGCATCCCCAAAGCACTGTATGCACCGATGCGGCGATAATCATGGGCAGCCGTCTTCGTCCGATTTTGTCCGAGATCCACCCGGTCGAAATGCCGCCTATCATGATACCGACGACTGTCATCACCATGAGTGAAGAAGCCGACGTTACGGTCATTCCAAAGACATTCACAAGCCATGGTGTTCCCCAAGTCCCGAGAAATGCGAACAACCCCGCCTGGTTGAAGAAGTAAAAGAGCGTCGCGATACGAACTCCTCTCACCGAGAGCACGGTCTTCATTCCCTTGAGAATAGAGAAAGGCTCCGTTTCCATCTCTTCACGGAGCATCTCGCGTTCGTTTATCGGCGGAAAGCCCATATCCTGCGGGCGATTTCGAATGAATCTGTAGCACAGAAGAGAAATTCCCAAGGTCGCTATTCCGATTGCAATAAAACTTGAACGCCAGGAAACCATGGTAAGGAGAAACGCAAGGGGACCTTGCGAAAAGATTCCGCCTGCGTTGCCGATAAACGTTGTCGCTCCCGAGATTGTGGCGAATTCTCCATCCCGAAACCACTGGGATTGTATCTTCATTATACAGACAAAGACTGTGGCGACGCCAAGCCCAACAAGGAAACGGCCCGCAAGAAGCCAAAAATACGACGGAGCGAAACCGAAGAGTATCGAACCCGCTCCGGCGGCGAACATCCCCACCGAGACGGTGATCCTGGCCCCCAGAGAGTCCGCGAGAAGGCCAACCGGAATTTGCATGGCCATATATGCGTAAAAGTACATCGAGGACATGGCGCCGAACGCAGTCGCGCTTAAGGAAAAGGCGCTCGTTACGTCCTCCCTGACGACTCCGGCAGCCAGCCTGTGAAAAAAAACCACCATAAATGCGAATACCATGACCCCCCACACTATCCACCGGTAGGAAAGCGCCCGTTTCTCCATAGATTCCCGTTCTTCATTGCGGAGGAGCGTACTCTTTTCGTACATTTAAACAATTCCTTTCTTCGCGCCCCTTCAAAGGTCGGCGCATTCTACTCATTCATTGTACAATGCTGTAGAAGATAATGATAGCATCCTACAATTTTTGAAAACCTCTTTTATCAACACGTCGTACCCCTTATAATAAACGCTGTACATGAGGAACAAGGAGGAACTTTTCGGTGATCCATCTTCGCAATATCACGCTCCGATTCGGAGAACGCGTACTTTTTAAAAATATTACATGGTCTATACCCAAAGGATCCAGAGTCGGTCTTGTAGGAAGCAACGGCGCCGGGAAGACGACGTTGCTCCGCTTGCTCGCCGGAGAGATGGAATCCGACTCGGGGGAAGTGTCTCTGGCGAAAGATCACATCGTGGGCTATCTTCCGCAGGATCTTGTCGAGATTCCGGATGTTCCGGTTCTTGACTTTCTTCGCGAAAGAACCGGTCTCGCCGACGTTGAAAAAAACCTTGAGTCCTGCACGCGGAGTCTGACCGAATCGCCCCCCGGCTCCGAGGACGGGAACAGACTCTTGGCGCTCCACGATGCGCTTATGAAAGAGTATGAGATGCGAGACGGCTTTGCATTCGAAGCCAGGGCGCGGAA
>LVBO01000373.1 GCA_001604435.1 Synergistales bacterium Syner_01 | reverse complement strand
CCTCGTTCTCTCGGTGAAGGAGCGGACCACCAAGAACGGAGACCCGATGGGGATCGTCGAGATCGAGGACGCCGATTCTCGGATCGAGGCCGTCTGCTTCCCCCGCACCTGGGAGCCGTTGCGAGGAACGATTCAGCCCGGGCGTGTCTGCCTCGTCTCCGGCTTTCCGGAGGAGCGGGGGGACACGAACATCATCGCGAAGAACATCACATTCCTCGACGAGGACGACGGAAGAAACGGAACTCCCTCGTTCGTCCGCATTTCCGTCCTCGCGGATTTTTTGCAGAACGTGTCGTTCAAAGATTTCATCCGGGCGCTGAAAGCCTGCCCGGGGAAATCCCCCGTTCTTCTGGAGTTGCGGAACGACAGCGAGTCCACGGTGCTCTACCTGCAGGATATAAAAGTCGACGGACGGGCCGGTATTGCCCCGCTCCTCTCGGAAGTCATTCCGGAGGAGCTGTTTCAGATCGGTTGAAGCCGGATGTGTTCTTGAAGAAAGAGGAATGAAAGGAGTCTTGTCCCATGACGAAAGTGAAGATTGTCTGCACCATAGGTCCGGCGTGTTCCAACTACGAGACGCTCTCCGCCATGGCGAAGGCCGGTATGAATGTCGCGCGGCTGAACTTCAGCCACGGCGCCTACGATGGACACCAAAAAATGCTGGAGCTTGTACGGCGCGTCGAGAAGGATCTGAACACCCCGATCGCGGCCCTGCTGGATACCAAGGGACCCGAAATCCGCATCGGCAAGGTGGAGGGGGGCACTGTTACTCTTGAGCAGGGGAGTCTCCTGGTTCTGACGACCGAGGAGATCGTCGGGAACAGCTCCAGAGTTTTCATGAACTACCCGCAGCTCGCCCGCGAAGTATCCGTGGGCCAGGAGATCTTCATCGACGACGGCACCCTGCATCTCAAGGTCGAAGAGATCCGCGGGGACGAGGTCGTGTGCAGGGTCATCGTGGGCGGGCTTCTCGGCGATACGAAGGGAATAAATATACCGGGAGCGGAACTCTCCCTCCCGGCGCTCTCCGAGAAGGACATCGAGGACATCCGCTGGGGAGTGCAGCACGAGATGGAGTACATCGCCGTCTCCTTCGTCAAAAACCGGCGGGATATCATGGAAGTCCGACGCATCATGGAAGAGTTCGGCGAGCCGATGAAGGTCATCGCAAAGATAGAAACGCGCCAGTCGGTGCAGAACATCGAGGAGATCGCCGAGGTCGTGGACGGCATGATGATCGCCCGCGGCGATCTCGGAGTGGAGATTCCAACCGAAGAAGTACCGCTGCAGCAGAAGCGGATCATCGATATCTGCCGCGCCAAGGGAAAGGCGGTCATCGTTGCGACGCAGATGCTCGACTCGATGATACGCAACCCGCGCCCCACCAGGGCCGAAGCCAGCGACGTAGCGAACGCGGTGCTCGACGGAGCCGACGCCGTCATGCTTTCGGGCGAGACGGCGAAAGGAGCGTATCCGCTCCGCTCCGTGGAGACGATGAAGCGAATCGTCGGCAGAGCCGAAAACGAAATAGAGCTTTGGGAACGCCCCCTGCACGCCGTTTGCACAACGATGGGCGTGCCGGACGCGGTAAGCGGCGCCGCCGTGCTCATCGCACGGCAGATGAAAGCCTCCGCCATCGTGTCGATGACGAAAAGCGGCAGCACCGCGCAGATGGTCAGCAAGCACCGCCCTCCGTGCACAATCCTCGGCGCGACGCCTTCCCTGCGCACATGGCGGGAGCTTTCGCTCTACTGGGGAGTGCTTCCTCTGATGAAAGAGGAGATGACCGACCAGAACACGGCGGTGGACTCCGTGCTCGGTTCCTGCGTGGCGAGCGGACACATCAGGGAGGGCGACCTCGTGGTCGTCACCGCCGGGGTTCCTCTGGGCACGGCCGGGACAACGA
>LVBO01000680.1 GCA_001604435.1 Synergistales bacterium Syner_01 | reverse complement strand
ATCATTTGTTAAATGATTAGACTCTTCGGGCAAGTCATTTTCTATTGCCGATGCTCCAACATTTCCGCAGCAAAGCTCATAGTCTTCGTTTCTCGGTTTTAAAGTATCTGCTAAAAGATTATTTTGTGAACTTTTTTCACTGTATGTATGGTTGCTCCTGTATTCGCTAACAATAGACCCGATAAGAATAATAATTGTAACAATATTGACGAATGACCATAGCTCCCTGTTTAGATGGACTGGAAAAAATGGATTGTAAAACAGAGCTGTTATTCCGAGCACCCATATCCAACCTTGCTTTTTTTGCTTAAAGAACTGGAATGCAAGGTAGGCAAATGTGCCACAGCATACCCATCGAAGTAGTGTGTAATATTCATAAGGATTGTTACGGTTTAGTGCCCAGAATAGCATAATAATACAAATCGACTTTACCACTAGAATTGCTTTATTCATTTATTTACCTACTTCTTATTTATGTTTTTATCGGTGGAACTGTGTCGCCCGTCTTTTTGGGTCGGCACCAGTGAAGTGTTATGCTTTAAATTTAGCGACAATCCTTTATGAGTTTATAAGAAGTTATGAAATCGTTTTCACTAATCCATTCAGGAAATCCTACCCAAACCTGATCTATATTTGATGGTATGTTTATTAGAGGGAGCAATTCTTCAATTAGCTCGTAGCTCAACAATAAATGTTCTCCATGCACTTCTGTTATAAATATTCTCACACAATTTTTATACCCTTTGAATTTAATAGATGATTTCCCCAGGTGCGAAATCAATGTATTCTTAACATCTTCTCTAATTTTAATAGATTCGGACTGAAAATTATCTATGTCGAAGGGTTCCAAATCACCATTTATACGTACACCAATACCTTTTTGGGGAACGTCTTCATCCCTTTCATTTGTTGGCAACCTTTTAAACGCCCACTTTATGGGTTCAGAAGAATGTATGCCCCCATTAATTTTTATTATGATTTTGTTATTAACAATAATTTTCGCGATTTTATCAGCCCAATTTTGCAAAGTTCTTTTGTTCGGTATTATATCCAACGAATTCACATCAAGAACATAAATATCATCTGGAAATTCAGAACGAATAGCCTCTATGAAAAAATCCATGAATAGATGCTGGGCATTATGAAGCTCTATATAATTTGGAGGCCACGTTATTATTTTATGTTCAACAACGATATCTTTTTCACCGGTTGCTTTTAATTTAATCTCTGGTTGAGGTTCTTTGTTGTTAAAGGCATCCAAACATTCTGACAATTTATAATCGACTTTGTAGAGTATATTATACTGGTTTACAAAAGGTTCCAATTTGCGCCATTCACATTTGCTGTTATCAGGAAGACACCAAAACATTTGATCAATCCTATTATATAATCAGCTCATTCTTAAAGTGGAGAAGCATAACATCGTTTACATGGATCAGCGTGAGTA
>LVBO01000372.1 GCA_001604435.1 Synergistales bacterium Syner_01 | reverse complement strand
CCCCACCCTCCCCCCGGGGAAAAATCTTTGCAACTTTGGGGATTTCCCTCTTGCAAAAAACATCGTGCGTTCAACGTAATCACTGTCCATCAGCGGGTTAAAGAAGCATTGATGCTCAAATTCGCCGAGCGGAAATTCACCGGCGTGAAAGTGAGCGGAACGGGCTGTACCGTACATGAAGTTAAGCAAATCGGGATTGGTAATTGACCTTGCATATTTCTTCATAAAATCACTAAAACTTTTACAATCGAAGTCTGCCTTACTAATTGCTTCAACTGCTGCAACACGATAAGCAAGGCCAATAGATGGATATTGGTTTTCGATAACGGAGCCCACTTGATATAATCTCGCGCCGCGATCAAACGAATCCGTGATCGCCGGTGAGGCGTCATTAATAACGCGCATTATTCGTCTTGTTTGTGGTGGAAAACTAAGAAATTCACCAAGAGCTCTATAGCATGGCGATAGAGAACCAGAGTATTTTCCTAAAGTACAGACTCTTCCCTTTTTAGGCATCTCAGTTAAAAGCGGACCGTGGCCAATAAAGCCTAATTGAAGACGTATCGATTTGCGTGTGAGTTGCTCACCAGAACTTGGAATTACCCATTTTAAATGAGGAGAGGTTTTATATAGACCTACATTTAATAACAACGAGATACGAGCGGCTTCCCTCCTTGCTTTTTCCTCGGCGATGAAGATAGCATCAATCTTATCGACAGCGTTAATAACCATATCGAACGATACAACTCGTTCAGTATTAGCTAGATACGGCTGATCATCCTCAGGCCATACTGGTGCAAACCTCATGCCCGGAAACCAATACTCTCCGTCGAGTTGAGCACCAATATAGTTGAAAAAAACTCGACGAAAGAATCTATGGCTACGCTTGGCAAGTGAGGCGATTAAAACCGAAGAAATAAAGTCGTGCGCAGCAAGCTCCCAATTGACTTGGCAGGTCGAGGCATTGATAGGTTCGCCTTCAACGAATAGCAGATTCCCCTCCACCGATTTAACAATACGCAATGTAAATAAAATAGCATTTTGTTCCACGGGAAGTTCTATAATAACAGAACTTTCGAACAGGCCATCCTCTCGATAGGATGCTGTTCCCGAATAGTTAGAGGTTAGAGAGCGAAGCTTAGAATTCAATTGATCAAGAAAAATTCTTTGTTGGTCTCCACGCGGGAGGTTGAGATCAATCCTCATGCTAAACAGCGGATGTATGAATCCAAATACGGCTTCTTTTCCGAGCGGTAGCATTCGAAGCCGAGGAAGTACTGGATGTACGGATTCTCGCGGATTTGCTCGACCGTCTCTTCGTCGGTGAGACACAGTCTGGCCTGCACGAGAAGCGCGCCCCGAAGGCGACGCGGAAGGGGAGCCCGAGGTTGCCGGTGCTGCCGAAGTGATTCCGGTAGCCGGAGAAGAGTTGGGGCTCCTTCCACGGGACGAAGTCGACGAGGCGGACCCATCTGTTGGCAGGATCAGGTGTGAATTCAAACGGAATATTCTTGAATTTTAATTTCGACTGGCCGACCGGCGACTTGTACACATCCATCCCACGCTCTCCGCAAGGTTTTGAGGGCTCATATCCCCTTTTTCATGCACCATTTTACCGTGAAAACCGCTTCTTTTCCAGTTCTGACAAGGCTTTACTGGTTGTTAAGGATGCCCTAATTAGTACGGGAAGTAGATTTCTGCTTTTCCTTCCGGTATTTTTTTCGACAAAACAAAGTCGACATGAGGTATCGAAACTTCTTGTTTCTTGATACAGCATGCTTCGAAATTTTTCCCACTTTTACATGGGCACTCTGCGCTAGGATTCAATTGCGAAAACATTTCAATAGGGAAACTCATTCGTGTCCAAACTATATCCCAGTCTTCAAATGGATTCTCGAGTAAATCTGCAAGATAATCAACGAGTGAAAAATCTAAGGTTTCATCATTATGAATAACCGAATATTTCTGAACAGGCTTTGAGACCAGAGACACTTCTTTTATACTCATTCCATGTGCCATATGAACACACAAATCGCCATTATATATTCTCCCTTTAACATGGGAACACCTGGACCTTGGCCTAATTTTATGGCCACATATGCTGCAAGTATAATATTCAACGGTAAAACACGGGCTAAAAAACATACAATAAGGGAAAAGAGATTGCCACTTGCAAACTTTCTCCCTTATGAAAACGCCCCTTGATTTTATGAAAAATTCCGTACTTGAGTTTTTTTCTATAAAGCTTGCTTTAATTTCGCAGCGCTCTAAGATTTGCCAAGCATCTCGATATTTGCGCGCCTTAATTTTTTCAAAAAACTTAATATATTGTATATTCAACTTGAGAGCTTCTGCTTCCCTCCAGCAATCGTTCGCAAGGGTCTCATTTCCTATTTCAACAGCTTTTTCCTTTTTTTGTTGAAGGTCTTTTAATATTTTCGCTATGACTGGTTGATGAGCATCATTTACAGTTGTGAGCTTAAATTTCATTATTAAATTTTCTAACTGCATCGAAAACTTTTTCTAAACTTTCTACTTTGCCATGAAACCTGACTGTAGAAGTATGACCATCTTTTCTCTCAACGATAGTTTCAACGGATATCATGTCGTCTTTTTTGGCTTTGAGTCTCTCATATATATATGCTGCCACTACGTTGCAAAATATAGAGATTGCAAAATTTCTGATAAAGAAAGCGCCTAGCCAGATCTCCTCCCCATGCAACACTAACTCTTTATAATCATCATCATTAGAGTATATATCCGCCTTAATTCCATTTTCATTTAGATAATCAAGCGTATCCAAACTACCAGAATAAAAAGAGTCTTTTGTTCCATGTGATGGAAGGATAAGCACTGCCCTTCCATGGATGGTGCTTAAGGTTTCTTCCGGTGCTTTTTTGACTAGCTGATCAAAGACGATTTCAGATTCATGCACGTCGAATCGTTCTTTTCTTTCTAATTGTTCCATCGCTTACCTTCCTCGCTGAAGGAATTTTTGAGCAAAAAGTTCAAGATCGAGGGCTCTGCGCGACCTTTTCGTGAAACTTCCTCCCTGCACCACAAGTTAGGCCTTGGATTTAATGCGATGCAATTCATGGCGAAATTTAACCAGATCTTCATACGGTAGGTCGAGCGTAAATGCAATTTTGTTTCCGAGGCTACCAAACGATGTGCCAAGTACTATCGCCTCCGTTTCACTCTTGATGAAGACTCGGTCATGCACATCGGTTGTTTGCCACTTGTGGAGAGATACCCCCTCCTTGTTACAGTGATTCTGAAAGCCTGACAAAATCTTTCGGTTTGGTCCAGGTAAATGAAAGACCTCAATGGATTTAAGCGTCTTCGGAAGAAGCTCGATAATGGCTTTGATATACTCCATAGGGGTTCTGTAAACCTTGTTCGCCCCGCTAAAGGAAAAGAAGTACGGGTCAACCACCGTGAGTTGGATGGTACCGGACAACCACTTCGTGACGTGCTTCCGTCCCTCTTTAACGCTACCTTCCAACCCTGTAACCAAGCGCACCATAAGATCAGTACAGTCGTTTTCGGCAAACACACAACGTTGAGACGCCAGTGACTCTAGGTGGTGCTCGATTCGACTAAGGCGAGAAACTATTTCATCCTCATTAGGACGATTCCAGCACCAATATCGAATCAAATCACGAATTTGCGGAAGGTCGGATTCTCCGCTCTCCACCAACTCAAGCAACCCTCTCAAGTAACGAACATACAATTCGCGTTCGGGATTCATCTTGTGTGGGTACGAGGCTTAACAACGGAACAACGTCCCTGCATAAACTGCAGAAATCCGCGCTCTTGTCCGAATAATGCACCAACAACCATGTAAAGAGAAACGCTACCTAACAGATTTCTACAAAGAGAACTCCATTCATCAGAGCATGATATACGGGGCCGCATATGAAACCTCCTTGCTCCTGAAAAGTAGACTAACCACCATATATCTTATACCATAGTTCACCCATCCTCGGAGAATCTTTTCCGGGGAGCAAGCCCAGCCCAATCTCCCACAAAAGCGTCATCAATACATCATACATGTTTTCCAACGACACTGCCTCCATCGTCGTAGGAGGAACCACTCTGCTTGATGCTCAGTCAATAACATCGATATTCTAAGAACACTGCCGATGCTTGCGCAAAAACAAACGCTTCCCGCCAATATCTTTAACAAATTCACTCTTTTTTACAATATTCCTTTGCGTTGATGTGACGAGACTGTGATAATGTCATCCTTTTAACGGGACAGGAAAAATGCCATCTGTCACTCTATAAAGATAATGGGGGGAAGATTTCCTTATACGCTCCCCATATTCTCTGCTCCTCATCCATTACACAGATTCGCCAAACATAGACTCTCTCCCAACCCGATACAAGCAATGCAGCCGCAGCTCGCTCTCCTCCGGAACGCTCGGGTGCTCGAAGAGGCCGGATTCGGTCATTCCCAGGCGCCCCATGACGGCGCGGGATCGTCTGTTGTTCACGGCGGTGAATGATACGATCTCCGTGAAGCCCAAGCGTTGAAATCCGATTCGGAGCGCCTCTTTCGCCGCTTCCGTCGCCAAGCCTTTTCGCCAATGTTCGAAGGCGAGGCGCCATCCGATTTCGACACACGGCGAGAAGGGGAGCTGCGCCGCGGGCGTGTGCAGGCCGACGTAACCGATAAACTCGCCGCTCTCCTTCAGCTCGGCGGCCCAAAGGCCCCACCCCCGCTGGTGGATGAGCGATTCGCAGCGATCGGCCATGGCGTCGCTTTCGGCGCGGGAGAGGCGGGACGGGAAGAACTCCATCACTCGCTTGTCGTCGTTGAGGGCGGCGAAGGGGGCGCGGTCGGCGGACTTCCACTGGCGCAAACGAAGACGTTCCGTTTCAAACTCGATAAGCTCGTTCATATTCCAGGGACCTTTCCGAATGATTGCGGGGCATAAGTATTCTCCGCAAGTAATTATTAGCACATTCGTTCAGTTATTGCAACATTCATATGAATTGATTGTAACGAGACAGGAAAACCTCCGAAAAAATCCTCTGCTGGAACGCCGAAAACCTGCTCCGCCTTATTCAGTCTGCGATGCGCAAATCGCCGATGTCCGTGCGCTTCGTGATGTATGTCTCCGTCGTCATGTGATGGCGCTTCGAGGACGAGAGGAACGGCTCTGCGGAGGCTATTTCTCGGAAGCGGGAGAAGGCGTATCATCGAAGGGGGGGGCAGATCAGAGGATATCGCTGAACGGGTTGACGATGGTCGTTCGGTTCGCTACGAGTAAACCCGTCCGCATGTCCTCGGAATACAGAACGGTACATCCAGCCTGCAAAGCACAGGCGACGACAAGGCTGTCCCAGTAGGAGAAACTGTACTGTTCGCGAAGTTGCGACGCTTGATGTATTGCGACTCGTTCGGTTGGAACCACTTCGTATTTCGTGTAGAAGGAGGCGATCAACCGCTGGATTTGGGCTTCGGCCAACCGCGCTTTTTTCAACAAGTTGACGCAAGTTTCGTTGATGACCTGCGTGCTTACAACCACTCCCGTTCTTTGAACAACCGCTTGCGCACGGGAGTGCTTCAGGTGATCCTGCCCCCCTACCAACGCATAGAGCGCTCAGTCGCGGTCATGGGTCTCGTCCCGATGCATGGGCTCGAAATCCGGTACCCGGAGCGGCTCCGCAAGAAGCAGGTCAATATAGGTCTCCTCTGTAGCCGGAGCCTCCATCAGCAGAATAACGCGCACCATATCGTTGATCTGGTTGCGGTACGGATCAGGAATTGGAATCATCCCGTCCGCCACTCTGGCCGTGAATTCGACGGCATACATCGCGCTTTTCCCCTCTCTGCGTGACTCGAATCATCCGAACGATGCGGATGATTCAACTTATTCGATAATTATACCACTTGCCGATGGAGCGGCCAAAAAATATAAGGAGGCGGGTTTTTACGTGCTCTTCATATCCTCCGTTCCACATCCATTACACACGCTCGCTAAACAAAGATTCTTTCTCAACCCGATACAAACAATGCAGCCGCAGCCCGCTCTCCTCCGGAACGCTCGGATGCTCGAAGAGACCGGATTCAGTCATTCCGAGGCGCTCCATGACGGCGCGGGAACGTCTGTTGTTCACGGTGGTGAATGAAACGATCTCCGCTAAGCCCAAGCGCTGAAATCCTATTCGGAGCGCCTCTTTCGCCGCTTCCGTCGCCAGGCCTTTTCGCCAATGTTCGAAGGCGAGGCGCCATAGGATTTCGACGCACGGCGAGAAGGGGAACTGCTCTTCGGGCGCATGCAGGCCGACAACGCCGATAAACTCGCCGTTTTCCTTCAGTTCGGTCGCCCAAGGCCCCCACCCCCGCTCGCGGATGAGCGATTCGCAGCGATCGGCCATGGCGTCGCTCTCGGCGCGGGAGAGTCGGGACGGGAAAAACTCCATCACTCGCTTGTCGTCGTTGAGGGCGGCGAATGGGGCGCGGTCGGCGGATTTCCACTGCCGCAAACGAAGACGTTCCGTTTCAAATTCGATAAGCTCGGTCATATTCCAAGGACCTTTCCGAATGATTGCGGGGCATAAGTATTCTCCGCAAGTAATTATTAGCACATTCGTTCAGTTATTGCAACATTCATTTGAATCGCGCATCCGAAATCTTTCGATTGTCTGTCATTTCTTCTCCTTGCGATCCTTTATCCTGTTTTCCAGCGCTTTCAGCTCGGCCTCGTCCTGCGCGTCGGCAGCCTGGGCTTCTTCGGTGTTTCGGCGTTGCTCGTAGTCCAGAAACAGCGGGGCGATGCGCTGTTCCATGCGGGCATGGCTGACCGATCCTGCTCCCGCCAACAGGGGGAAGCCGTTGGCGGCTATGATCTGCACAACGTTCTCGCGCCAGAAGGCCATGGTGGTGACAACCTGCCGCTTGGCGCGCAGTTCGGCGGTTTCAAGAAAGATCACCACAAGACGGTTCAGCGTGTCGAGTTCATCTTCGGTCAGGTAGTTTTTGGCCACCAGAATGTCGTGCTTGCGCACCCGATCACCCTTCCAGGCCAGCAAGCCGAAATGCGCATCTTCAGGGTCGGCGCGGTCGAGGACGATTTCGGCGGCGGTCCGCTGCGTGACAGCGTACAGCAAGATGTTTTGCACGGCGGCGAAAAACTGCTGGGTGGCCTGATCGGTCTTGTCGTAATCGGCAGCCAACGCGAAGAGATCGCGTACCTTTTGATAGAAGCGCTTCTCCGAGGCGCGAATATCGCGGATACGCGCCAACATCTCGTCGAAATAGTCCGGGCGGCCGTCGGGGTTCTTCAATCGCTCGTCGTCCATGGCGAAGCCTTTGCGCAGATACTCCGCCAGCACGGTGCTGGCCCAGCGTCGGAACTGCGCGCCGCGCGGCGAGCGCACGCGGTACCCCACGGCGAGAATGGCGTCGAGGTTGTAGAGCGTGACCATGCGGCGCACTTCGCGCCCGCCCTCGGTTTGAACTACCGAGGATCCCTCGGCAGTTGCCACGCGTTGCAGCTCGCCGTCGGCGTAGATGTTTTTCAAATGCAGGCCGATATTGTCCGGCGAGACATCGAACAGTTCGGCCATTTGCCGCTGGCTGAGCCACACCGTGCCCCGGTCGGCCCGCAGTTTCACCCGGCTTTGCCCGTCTTCGCTGGTGTAGAGAATGAGCTGCGTCATTTCCGCACCTCGTCCGACACCGGGAAAAGCTGCTGCTTCAGCCCTTTTTGATGGGACTTGAGCGTGTCGTGTTTTGGGACCTCCAAGGCGATCAGACCGTCAATGGAGGAAAGGCGGTCGGCGGATTTCCACTGGCGCAAACGAAGGCGTTCCGTTTCAAATTCGATACGCTCGGTCATATTCCAGGGACCTTTCCAATTGATTGAGGGGAAAAGGGGAAACATAGACGGGCTCCTAGGAGCTTTCTTTTTTCATGTCGAGCACCACGCAGAGCACTTCCTCCAAACACGTTTCTGCAGACGGCTGGAGCGAAGTCTGGGTGTTAACATGCTTGATGAAGAAACCAAGCGATCGACTCGACTCGTACCTCGTCGGTCGCCTGCTTGTATGGTGCGGGAACGTTTCCACGTGCTTATGATGAGGAACGTTGTCCCAGCCTATCTTCAGCGAGTTGTCCGGAGCGAGCCAATAGTAACTGTATTTCTCGAGTCGAGCATTCTTCCACTGCTCGACTACTCTCAGGGTGCCGCCGTCCTTTAGATGGAGAACGATCTTGAGCGCATCGCCGTCAAGCTCCAGCGGAACGATCTTCACGACGGCTCCGGCAAATCGCGCCTCAATCTCCAACAGTCGATCGATGGCCGTCATCTATCCGAGAACTCCAAACTCAAGCAGAGGTCGGAGCGCTTCCATCTGTTGTTCCGTCTTTTCGATCACATCGCTCCAGTGACAGCACATGATATAGTCCTCGTGCATTTCAAAGCCAGCATCATCGGGCAGGCCGCTTTCTTGAAGCTCCGACAGCTTCACGGCGTACTTCTCCTCGAAGGAACGTACCTTTTCTCCGGCTAGAAAGTGACGTTTGCTCAGCTCGGAGAAACGTATCGCCGCTCCGTGACTGATCACCGCCGTTTTATCTTCGGACGGTAACGACATGAATGCGTTCTCTATCTTCTCATCGACCTCGACAATGCCGCCCATCTTTCTTTCCTCCCTCGGTTGGAGCATAAAGATCTCTGTACTTGACGCGTTAATTATAGCAGGCTTTTCCGACTGCTTCTCCTCTCGCCGGCCATGAGACTGCTCCCGAAAACCGAGGCGGCATGATAGTGTTTTTCCAGCATTCTCACGAAACACCTACCGCTAATTCATGGCATTTTAAAATTTTGAGACTCATTCAGCAGGCAAAAAAAGTCTTGTGACTACTCTTGTGCGTTTTACGAGTCAAAATCCGTTTTGCGACTATCGGAATAACCACAAATCCGGTCCCTCTTCAAGAGGGTTTCTTGTTGCTCTTCAATATCCTTACCGCTCCGCCGGGCTTGGAAGCGAGCCACTTGGGCGATCATCAAACTCTGGCTGTCGGAACGGCTGAAATCTGCTTCGGACGAAAACGGAACCGATCAGCACCCCGTGGCATAGGCGAAAGAACGACGACCACGCAGCAGAGCGAGTCTGTGGCGTTTCCGCAGACCGCACATTCCCGGATGTTCTTGATATCCTACCCCCTCTTCCTTCTCTTCCCGCCGTTATGCAAAAGTGCTATCATTATTCCAGCAAAAAGAAGGAGGAGTACCGATGACCAGCCTTATCAAAGAGCGCAACGAAGTACGACGCGTTCTTCGGCGGCTTTCCCCCCAAGGGGTGGAACGTCTGCGGACGTATGCCCTCCACGTCGAAATGGAGGAGATGGAGGACAGAGAGCCTCCTCTGACGCCGGAGGAGGAGGAATGTCTTGCGATTTCGCGGGCTGAGTTCGCCGAGGGGAAGGATATTCCGCTGAAGGATGTTATGAATGAACTATGGTGAATCCTTGGACAGTCAATCTCTCCCCGGAGGCCAAGAAACGCCTTGAAAAGATCCCGAACCCCGACCGCAGAAGAATACTGACCGCGCTCGACGTCCTCCACACCGGCCCTTCCGGCGACATCAAACCGTTGAAGGGGCGTTCTGAATGGAGGCTCAGAGTCGGCGGCTGGAGAATTCTGCTGCTGATCGACGAGGACCTGACGACGATTCGCGTTGCCTCGATTGATTCTCGGGGGGACGTGTACAAATAAGAAACCATTCTCCGAGCAACAGGGCGGAGTCGCTGGACGTGGAAGCGAGCCAGCCGGGCATCCCCCGGAAAGCGACTAACGATAAAGTTCAGCCGTGCAACGGAGCAAGGCGGATTGGAAGCCGTTAGCGGGTTTTATGGTTCACTCCTTGCGTCCGCAACGCTGAGGAAGGACACGATGTCGCGCTCGAAAGCGGCTGCGAACTGTTAAGAATTTCTTACGAGTTGCCTCGGGCCCCAATTCGCCTTCCTCTTCGATCATTGTTTCGGCATCGCTACTTCCCGGCGAAGCGTTCGTAGGCGATGGTGTGGTACGGGGTCGGCACGCCTGTCCGCCGTCCCATCTCCACCATTCTTCCGATGATGTGGTCGAGTTCGGTTTCGCTCGCCGGTTTGCCGCCGCTAAGGTCTCGGTAGAGAGAGGACATGG
>LVBO01000371.1 GCA_001604435.1 Synergistales bacterium Syner_01 | reverse complement strand
CGTAAGTTTCGCATTCACACTCCCCACACTCCCGCCTTCGCCGAATCTTGAAATCGGCACTTCTTTCTCATTCTTAAAAAGAATATAGCTCATTTTTGCTTTCCGGTCAAGCATGTTCCGACGCTACGGATGCCTCAGAATGCTCTCGATCCTCGCTTCGATGGAGTCGTCCTCGATCTCCTTGTCGGCGAACCGGTCGGAGATCCGTTTGAAAGCGTCGTAGCGCCGCTCGAAGATGTCCACGAGCCGGGGATCGAAGTGACTCCCCTTCCCTTCGAGAATGATGGCCGCGGCCTTCGTTTCGGGGAAGGCCGCCTTGTAGGCGCGGCGGCTGACGAGCGCGTCGTAGACATCGGCGATCGCCATCAGCCGTCCCGAAAGAGGGATGTCGTCCCCCGAGAGTCCCCGGGGGTAGCCGCTGCCGTCCCACTTCTCGTGGTGGCTGTACGCGATCTCCCGCGCCACCCGGAGGAAGGAGTTGCTTCCGAGCTTCTTCTCGGCGCGGAGCAGCGTGTCGTGCCCGATGACGGTGTGCCGCTTCATGATCTCGAACTCGCCCTTGTCGAGCTTGGCCGGCTTGAGCAGGATGCTGTCGGGGATGCCCACCTTGCCGATGTCGTGGAGCGGCGCGGAGACCCAGAGCAGCTCGGCGGTCTCCCTGTCGAGGAGTTCGGCGAGCGGGCCCCCCTCCCTGCGGAGTTCCGAGACGAGCAGCCGGACGTAGAGCTGCGTGCGCCGGATATGCTCGCCCGTCTCCAGATCCCTGTACTCGGCGAGGAGGGCGAGGCTCTCCAACGTGACGTCCTGCGTCTTCCGAAGCTCGCGGGTGCGCTCGCGGACCTTCTCTTCGAGCTCCTCGTTGTGCCTCCGTATTTTCCGCCGGGCCTCCAGAAGCGAGAGGTGCGTGCGCACCCTGGCCTTCACCTCCTGAATCTCGAAGGGTTTGGTGATGTAGTCCACTCCCCCCGCCTCGAAGGCCTTCGCCTTGCTCGCCATGTCCCCCAGGGCGGTGATGAAGAGCACCGGAAGCTCGTCGCGCCCGTCCTCTTTGAGGCGGGAGCAGACCTCGTACCCGTCCATGCCCGGCATCATGATGTCCAGCAGCACGAGATCCGGAGGCTCGTGCGCGACGGCGTCGAGGGCCGACGGCCCGTCCATGGCCACCGCGACGTCGTACTCGTCCGAAAGCGCCTCCACCAGAATATCCACGTTCGCCTCGGTGTCGTCGACCACCAGCACCGTGCGTCGAGTTTCTTCGCGCATCGCTCCGCCTCCTGTTCGTTCCTTATTCTCCCCGCTTTTCCGCGGTCCTTCGCAGCGCGGACTCCTTCAGCGCGGCGAGCGCCTCGGAAAAACGGTACTTGTCCACAAAGCGCTTCACTCGGTCCACCGCTTCGGCGTTCTCCCCCGCGGGAAAGAGGGTCGAGAGAGCGGCAAGACGCTCTTTGGCGGGCTTCGGTTTTCTTGCGGCGAGCGCGGCCTCCAGTTCGGTCAAAAGGACGACGAGGGGTCTTCCATCGGACGGCGCGGCGACGGCGAGCGCGTCCTCCGGCGGAAGTCGCTTTCCGATGGCCTCCAGGGCGTCGGCAAGGGCTTCGCCGAAGCCGGCGAGGGCTTCCGCGGGTTCCGCCTCGTCCGCGACCGCACGCTCCAAAACGGCGGCGCGCTCCTGAAGCTCCGTCGCGCCCAAATTGCCGGCGACGCCCTTGACGCTGTGCGCAATACGGCGCGCCTCGACCGCGTTTCCGTCGGCGAGCGCCTCCGCGATCTCTTTGTCGGCGTTCGCGTACGACGCGCGAAATTTGGAGAGCATTTTCTCGTAGAAGGCCGCATCCCCTCCGGTGCTTCGAAGCCCCGCCCCGAAGTCGACGCAGGGGCGCGCCGCATCGGGTCCGGGAGGAGCGCACGCTTCGCGGACAAGCCTTGCGACGGCTGCGACGAGCGCGTCCGGATCGACCGGCTTGGAGAGGAAGTCGTTCATCCCGGCGGCGAGCGCGGGGGCCTTGCCCTTCTCTTCCTCGTCGGCGGAGAGGGCCAGGATGGGGAGTCCGGGGCGCATCCGCCGCAGGATGCCCGCAGCCTCGTACCCTCCCATGACCGGCATGTTGACGTCCATCAGCACACAGTCGAACGCTCCCTCCTCCACCGCCCGGACGGCCTCCGCGCCGTTGCGGGCCAACGAGACCGAGGCTCCCGGGTTCTCCAGAATCCGTTGGAGAAGCGCCCGGCTGACGGCCTCGTCCTCGGCGAGCAGCACGCGGACGCCGGAGAGCGAGGGCGATGACGACGTTCGGCGGTCGGGCGAGGATGCCGAGGGAAGCTCCAGCGGCACGGTGAATTCGAACACGCTCCCCTCGCCGAGGGCGCTCTTCGCGGAGAAGGTTCCTCCCATCGTTTCGACGATCTTCTTCGAGAGAGGAAGCCCGAGCCCCGTTCCCCCGTAGCGCCTCGTCCCGGAGGAGTCCCCTTGGACGAACGGCTCGAAAAGCTGCTCCATCTGTTCGGGGGCCATGCCGACGCCGGTGTCGCGGACGGTGAAGCGCAAAAAACGCCCTCTCGACCGGACGACGTCGACCGAGACTGTGATTTCGCCGGAGGGGGTGAATTTGATCGCGTTGCCGACGATGTTGTCGAAGACGCGGGAAATGCGCAAGGGGTCGCCGACGATGCGCTCCGGGACGTCGGACGCGATCTTCCACGAGAGCGCGAGGGGCTTCCCGGAAAGCCCCCCGTCTTTCGGCGATGGGGCGTTGTCGAAGATGTTTCGGAGTGGAAACTCGACCTTTTCGAAGGCGATGTCGTCGACCTTCGAGAAGTCGAGGATGTCGTCGATGATGCGGAGCAGCTCCGTCCCGGCTTTCTCGACGACGGTCAGGCGACCGAGCTGCGCCTCGTCCAGCCGCGTCTCGCGAAGAAGCGCCGTCATACCGAGGACGGCGTTGAGCGGCGTACGCAGTTCATGGCTCATCGTCGCCAGAAATCGGCCCTTGGCGATGTTCGCGGCCTGGGCTTCGAGAGCGAGGCTGTTGATCTTCTCGGCGCTCTGTTGGAGCCTGCGGTACGCCATGTCGATCTCCTTGTGGGCCTCCAGAATCTCGATCTCGCGCCGCCGTCGCAGTTCCGCGTTCATCAGCAGCTGCGCGAAGACGCGGAGAAGCATGATGTCGTCCGGCGTCCAGACGCGGCGGTCGGCGACGGCGTCGAACCCGACGTACCCCAGACAGTCGTCCCCCTCGCCCAGCGGCAGGGTAACCAGCGACCGTATTCCCTGAGAGGAGAGAATATCGCGAAGCGGCCCCTGCGGGAGAGCGCCGACATCGGGGATATGGACCGCTGCGCCGTGCTTGTGCGAGTGGACCCAGTCGGGAAAGCCCGCGTTGGGAACATCCTGAAGCTCTTCGATGAACGGCTCGATCCCCGGGCCGCACCACTCGTGCGTGTTGCTCATCACGCCGCGCTCGAAGTCGTAGGCGAAGAGGTACGCCCTGTCCGCGCGGACGAAGCGGCCCATATCCCCCAGAGCCTTTTCGATGGAGGGATCGAGGCGCCCCAGAGGGAGATTGATGAAGTCGAGCGAGAGGTCGATAAGAAGGCGCTGAAGCTCCGAGCGGCTGCGCAGTTCCTGTTCCGCGGCGATCCTGCGCTCCATCTCGAAGCCGACGCTGCACGCCCCGCCGAGCATCCCGAGAATCGGCTCGAAATCGAGCAGGAACCGCTCGTCGAACGGACGGCTGCGGACAAGCAGCAGAAAGCCGAAACCGCCGATGCGGAAGACGTAGCGGAACGAGCCGTTCTCCTCGATCAGGAGACGCGGCCGCCCCCCGTCGAGCAGAAGTTCGGGGAGGCGCTCCAGCATGGAGGCATACTCCTCGCTGCCGGCGAGGGCCTTCGGGACGATGTGCTCCGTGCGGAAAAGTCCCTCGTCGCCGGAGGAGAGATCCGCCTGGACGACCGCGGCGAGGATGCAGCCGAAGCGCCTCGCCATTCCTTGAAGGACGGTGCGGAGCATTCCGCGAAGATCCGGCTCCACCCCGATGGAGATGGCCGTCTCGTAGAGGAGATCCCGATGCGCGACGGAATCCGGCATGGCGTCATTCCCCGAGAATGGCCACCGCGGCCGTCTTGTTGAAGAACTCCAGATATTCCCGTCCGTTGTTGGCGATCTCGCCGATCGTGAGCGCCCCGAACAGGGGCGCAGTGCCCGCGAGGGCGGCAAGTTCCCGCGCGAAGCCGTCCTCCAGGAAGAGCGCTCTGGAGACGCAGTCCGCGAGGAAAAGCGCCCGCGGCGCGGCCTCCGCGGGGAACGACGCACGCGCGATCTCCTTCGCGCGGACGGCCCCCTTCAGAAGCGATTCCGCATCGCCGTGGAGCACGGAGACGAACGATCCCTCCGGAACCTCGCCGACGCAGACGAGCGAGCCGTCGACGTTCATCAGAGGATCCCGCACGACGAATTCCGCGTCCAATCTCCTTATTCCCAGGGGATACCCCTTCGCCAGGTCGAAGAACTTCTCGGAACCGAACGAGCGCCCCGAGTGCGGCTCCACCACCCTTCGATACACCTCGAAGGCGGGCTCCCAGTTGAGCGTGTCGATCACGTT
>LVBO01000370.1 GCA_001604435.1 Synergistales bacterium Syner_01 | reverse complement strand
ACCGACGACCCGCGCGAAGTGGAGCACTGTCATGCGCTCGGATGCAGCTGCTACATCACGAAACCCGTGGAGTACGATGCTTTCGTCAACGCCGTTCGCCAGCTGGGGCTCTTCCTCGCCGTCGTGCAGGTGCCTCAGGTGAACGGCGTACGCTGAAAGCGGCGGAGGACGAAGGTATGAACGGACGCACCGAGCACGGGGAAGCCCCGGCGGGAAACGTTCTCGTCGTAGAAGATAACGAGGACTTGCGGAGCCTGATCGTCGGGAGGCTGCGCAGAGCCGGGTACGATGTCCAGGACGCGTCCCTCGGACGCGAGGCCGCGGAAAAAGCCTTCGAACGGCCGGGAGCGGCGCTCCTGATCGATCACAATCTGCCCGACATGTCCGGACAGGAGTTGATCGCGCTGCTGAAGGAGCGCGGTGGGGCGGCCCCGTTCATCATCATGACCGGGCAAGGAGACGAGCAGCTCGCGGTGCGGATGATGAAGCTGGGCGCCTTCGACTATCTGGTGAAGAACTCCGAGCTGTTGGACAAGCTGCCGGAGACGCTGGGACGGCTCTTCGGAGAGCTGGAAACCGAGCGGCGTATTCTCGAAGACCGGAGCATCCTGCTCGACAACATCCGGACGCAGGTATGGTATCTGACCGACGAACATACCTACGGCGCCGTCAACAAAGCGCATGCGGCGTTCCACGGATTCAACCAGGAAGAGCTCTCCTTCAGGAACATGTACGACGTCTTTCCGAAAGAGATCGTCGAGCGACGCCGAGAGAGCACGAGGAGGGTCTTCGCCTCGGGGGAACCGCTCACCGTCGAAGAGTGGCTGCCTTCGGCCTCCGGCGAGCAGCGTCTCCTCTCGATCTACAAATCCCCGAAACTGCGCGGCGACGGCGGCGTGGAGTACGTCGTCTGCTCGGCCGAGGACATCACCGAGCGCAAACGGGCCGAGGACGCGCTCCGGGCGGCCAAGGAGAACGCGGAATGGCTTGGTCGACAGGCCGAAGCCGCCAGCAAGGCGAAGACCGCTTTCCTGGCGAATACCAGCCACGAGCTCCGCACGCCGCTCAACGGCGCTATAGGCTTTCTCGAACTGCTCGCGGACACGCCCCTCGACGACCTGCAGCGGGAATATCTCGGCTATATCAGGACGTCCGCCTACACGCTCCTTGAGGTCATCAGCGAGGTGCTGGACATCTCGAAGATCGAGTCCGACCGGTTCGACCTCGAATACGTCCAGAGCGACGTGTTCGAGGTTATGCGGAAGGCGGTGGACGCCGTCCGCGGCAACGCCCTGCAGAAGGATCTTCGCCTCGGCCTTCGCATCGAAGAGGGGACGCCGCGATACGCGGTCGTCGATCCTCTCCGTCTGAAGCAGGTGTTGGTGAACCTGCTGGGCAACGCCGTCAAGTTCACCGAAAAGGGGTTCGTCGAGCTTGCGCTTCAGTTCGCTTCGCTCGAAGCCGGGCGATGCGTCTATACGTTCTCCGTCAGAGACACCGGCATAGGCATCGATCCGAAGGTGCATCACAAGCTCTTCGAGCCGTTTTACCAGGCCGACGCCTCCAACACCAGAAAATACGGCGGCGTCGGGCTCGGCATCACGATCTGCGAAGCGCTGCTGCAAAAGATGGACAGCCGCTTGCAGCTGGAAAGCGCTCCCGGGCAGGGAAGCCGCTTCTTCTTCTCCCTGTGCGCACGATGCGACGCCGAACCGGAAGAAAAGACGGACGAAGAGCGGACGAGCCTGCTTCCGCCCAGCGGAGCTCCACTTCCGTTGCGGACCGGCCGCCCCGCCGTCGTCCTCATCGCCGAGGACCAGCGGCTCAATCGACGATTGCTGCGAATCCTCATCTCCAAGCTCGTCCCCGGGTCCCGCATTCTTGAAGCTTCCGACGGGGAAGAAGCCGTCCGCTATTTCAAAAGCGAGGCGCCCGATATCATCTTTGTGGATCTCCAGATGCCGCTGAAGGACGGGTGCGAGGCGGTAGCGGAAATACGTGCGCTTGAAAGAACCTCCTCCGGGGGAGCGGCGAAGGCCGGAATTCCGATTATTGCAGTCACCGCCGATGTCCAGAAAGAAACGCGAACATTCTGCCTCAAGAACGGAATGGACGATTTCATTACCAAGCCTGTGGACGCATGGAGCCTCAGACGCGTTCTGCAGCGCCGCCTTGAAGGAGTCGTGTTCTAAGCGGAAAAGAGTATGTTCTTGCGGCGAGCATCCGTGCGTTCCGGCCCCACGCGGAACGCACGTTTTTTTATCGCAAAAGGTCAATAAAGGTCAACTTCTTCGCACTCTTTTCTTCGACCTTGCGGCGGAAAAGGGGGTATTCTAAGGGGTGTGCAGTGAAAGTGAGGGGTTGCTGCTTTGAGAAAAATTAGTTATTAGCGATGAATAAAGTTCTTGTTGCGGGGCGCCCCATTCAAGGCGATAATAAGCAAAGTGAAATGTTGCATATTCTTTCAGGCTGCTGTGATCGCACTCTTTCAGCCGAAGATTCTTTGCGAGGAGATCGCCCATGTCCTTACGCGGACTGTTCTTCCTTCTAATGATGCTCTTGCTGGCAATTCTGCTTGCGCTGACCTCCTTCACGTCGCAACGGACGATGCTGAAAGCGTTCGACGACATGGAGCGGCGTTTCTTCATTCAGGACATGGCAAGGGTTCAGAACCGCCTGGACGAGGAACTCCGGGTGTTGCGCAACGATGCGGCGAATTGGGGCGCTTGGGACAGCATGTACTCTTTCGTGGAGAAGGGAGGCGGACTCCGGTTCGACGTGCCGCCGACGCCTGATGCCGGTAGAGAGTTGTTCGTGATTTTCGACATCGAGCGACATCTCCTTTTCTCTTGTTTCGAGGGGAAGTGCTTCGCGGAGCAGCGGCTCCCCGATAGCCTGGCGAATGGAGTGGAAAACGTTATTCCGTCTCTGATGGAGCGCTCCTTCGACGGAGCATTCGCCGAGATCCTGCTCCTGGGCGGCGCGGCCTACATGTTCGGTGTCGGTCCGGTGTTGAGGACGGACAGGACGGGGCCGCCGCAAGGAATGCTTCTTTTCGGGAGGTCGCTGGAGAAGCTCCTGCCCGAGATGCGGAAGAGTCTCGGCACGGAGTTCGACGTTCTTCCGGTACGAGCCGCGGGTGTTCCGGACCGCTCGGCGGGAGATGTCCTTATCGCCTCCGGAGACGGGGACGGCGCGGCCGTATGGCAGGGAAGAGGAAACGACTTCTCCGTCCGCATCGACGCCTCCGGGTTCATCCACCGGCGGGGGCTGGAAGCCGTCGAAGCGTCGCGTCTCTGGATTCCGCTCACCGGCGCGGGGATTCTCGGCTTGCTGCTGTTCCTGCTCGACAGGGTGATTCTGCGCCGTCTGCGGAAGCTGCGCGAAGTCTCCGAACGTATCGTCGCCGGCGAGTCGCTGGCTCTGCGGGTGGACGAAGAAGGGCCCGAAGAGATCTTCGCGCTCTCGCGCTCGTTCAATGTGCTGCTGCGAACGCTGCAAGACCTCGTGATGAATATCCCCGATCCTTTCATCCTCGCCGACGCCGACGGCGTCATTACGCTGGCCAACGACGCGGCGCACAGCGTCCTGAGCTACGGGACCGACCTTAAAGGAACCCCGCTCTCTTCCGTTCTCGTCAAGAAGGAGGACGGCCCCGGCGCCGGAACGAAAGCCGCGGAAAAGCATGAGGATGCAAAGGACGGGCACAGCGTCTTCGAGGCGTCGTTCGTCCGGGCCGACGGTTCGTTGCTTCCCGTCGAGGTGCACCGCCGGAGCTTCACGTTCGGCGCGCGTCCCCTTTCGCTTCTTCTGGCGCGCGACCTGAAGGAGCGCAAGCAGTTCGAGGAACGCCTCGCACGGAAAGCGTATTTCGACGATCTCACCGGGCTCCCGAACCGCCACTCGCTCCTCAAGGCGATCAACCGTCTTCTGAACGACGGCGCACGGACGCGCACGTTTTCGCTCGCCGTCTTCAATATGGACCACTTCAAACTGGTCAACGCCCAAGTCGGCAACCTGAACGGGGACCGGATTCTTCTGCTGATCGCGGAGAAGATCAAGGAGCTTCAGGAGCCCGATGCGCAGCTCTTCAGAACGAGCGGCGACGAATTCGCGCTGCTCTTCCCCCTTCCGGAGGGCGGCGAAAGCGAGGAAATGCTCCTGATGGAGCGTATCCGCAAAGGCATAGCGACGCCGTGCGAGGTGGGGGACGAGACCGTCTTCCCGTCGGCGAGTATCGGCGTGCTCGTCGATATCGAGGAGGGGAAGAACGCCTCCGGGGCGATCGACGCCGCGCTGCACGCCGTGACGCAGGCAAGGAAGAACGGTATCGGCCGGATCGCCCGGTACGTTGCGCCGGAAGTCAGAGAGTACACGCGAGGCCCCAACCTCCTCACGCTCCAGGCGGAATTACAGGTCGCAATGGAGCGTCATGAGTTCGTCCCCTACTTCCAACCCGTCCACGACCTCGTTTCCGGGAAAATATGCGGCTTCGAGACCCTTGCCCGCTGGATGCGCCAAGACGGAGGACTGCTCGCTCCCTGCGACTTCGTCCCTCAGGCGGAGCACACCGGCTTCATCCCGAACATCGATATCTGCATGATGGAGCACGCGCTCCGCGCGATCGTGCGCACACGGGAGCTGGCGCGCACCTCGCGGCTTTTCTTCTCGGCGAACGGATCGCCGCTCTTCTTCCGCGGGCTCGCCTCGATGGAGACGGTGGAGTTCCTCATCGAAACGACCGGCGCGGATCCGAAGCTCTTCACCATCGAGGTGACCGAGAGCGCGCTGATCGACAACCTCGACGACGTGCACAGAAAACTGGACTACCTGAAGAGCTGCGGCGTCAAGATCGCCCTCGACGACTTCGGGACGGGCTACTCCTCCCTCCAGTACATCAACCATCTGCCATTCGACTATCTGAAGCTGGACAGGGCGTTCGTCAGCCAGCTTTTCAGCTCGGAGAAGACGGAATACATGATGCGCACGATCATCGGCCTGGCGCACGACCTTCGGATGGATATCATCGCCGAGGGCGTCGAGACGGCGGAGCAGCTCTCCTGGCTGAGGGCGGCGGGGTGCCCGAAGGCGCAGGGGTTCTACTTCTCGCGCCCGGTGGCGTGGGACGCGGCCGAGGCCATGATACGGGAGCTTCCCGAAGCGTAACCGGCCGGGGAGATCGGTGCGGAAGGCCCGACCGATCGACCGGCGCCCCGCGCAACGTACGAAAAAGCCCCCGGAGAGAGTTCCCGGGGGCGGTCTTCTTCATCGAGCGTTCTTCGTTAAATAACCTTTCGTCGTTCCCGTTCCAGCGAGGCCGACGAGCTCTTCATCGCGAAGGCCACGTACCGCGCGATATAGGCGACCAGAATGATCCAGATCGTGTTGTAGAGGTTCACGTAGAACGTGCCGCTCCACATCAGGATGGCGCCGATGGCGAGCACGATGCCGGGAACGGAGTAGGGGAGTAGCGCGAGCAGCAGCCCCCACGCCACGGCCCCGATGAAGGGGGGGAACATGTACGGAATGACGAAGAGCGTCTTCATCAGCCCCTTCAGCGGGATGTTCGTCCGCCCGGTCAGCCAGGCGTATAAGACGCCGACGGGCCGAGGATGGCGAAGCACTCTCCGTCCTCGACCTTCAACGATAAGTTGTCGATGATTACCTTGGAATCGTAGCTGATGGTGATGTTTTCAAACGTTACTCCGGCCATTGTCGTCACCTCGCACAACGGAGGAGGGGCGTTCTCGGCTCCTCCCCCGGGAGTTGCTCCCTCTACTTGAAAATGCCGTCGAACTTCTTGAGCAGTTCGTCCTTCTCCGCTACCAGGCGATTGTCGTCCACGGGAAGAATCCGCTTCGCCGCTTTGTCCACCGAGAGCGGCGCCGCTCCCGCCCGCTTTTCCCGGCTCCGCGCGGCGTGTTGCTCCCGTACGGAACCTGATAGGGTACGGACCCGATTTGATCCACGGAAGAAAACGGCATATACTGAAAGCGGAAAAGCGCGCTCCACGCGCTTACTCGCAGAATCAAAGGAGGTACATTCATGAAAATCGCAGTGTTCGGAATCGGCGGGGTCGGCGGAATCGTCGGCGGCGCGCTGGCCAAAGACCACCCCGACACCTACTTCTATGTTCGCGGAGACAACCTCGACGCCATTCGCCGGAACGGACTGAAAGTGCAGTCCGTTGTGCTGGGCGATTTTACGGCCCGCCCGAAACTCGCCTCCGACAAGACGGCGGAACTCGGCGTCATGGACGCCGTTTTCGTTTCCTGCAAGGGGTACAGCCTGAAAGCGGCCTGCGAGGCGATCTCCCCGATGGTGCGGCAGGATACCGTCGTGATTCCCCTGCTCAACGGAGTCATCGTCTCCGACATTATGGAGCCGCTGCTGCCCCCCTGCATTCTCGCCGACGGCACGATCCACGTGTTCAGCCGTCTGGAGAAGCCGGGACACATCGTCCAAAGCACGGAAATGTGCAGCATCGCCTTCGGTATGAAGGACGGAAGCAGACCCGCCGAACTGGACGAACTCGCGGCCGTGCTCGACAAGGCGGGCCTGAAGACGACGGTGTCGGAAAATATCCTGGCGGCCAGCTGGGCGAAGTACGTCATGATGTGCGGCAACAGCGTGATGTTTTGCTCCTACGACGGACCGGCCGGCAAGGTGCGCGAGGATCCGCGGTATGAAAAAGCGCTTCGCGCCGTAGCGGGCGAACTGATCGCGGTGGCCGCCGCCAAGGGCGTCGCCCTGCCCGAAGATACGGCGGACAAAGTCGTCTCCGCTTTTTCCAAGTTGCCGCCGGACACCATGTCCTCTCTCTACCGAGACCTTAGCGGCGGCAAACCGGCGAGCGAAACCGAAC
>LVBO01000369.1 GCA_001604435.1 Synergistales bacterium Syner_01 | reverse complement strand
TGTTTGCACATCTTGTTCCTTTATTGCGGAGACCAGCAGACGATGCTGCTCGAGAATCTGTTCCGTCCGCTCGGGGGCCGCGGAGTCGAGCACCTCCATCCGCATCGCGGAGATCCCCTTCTCGGACATTTCGAGCAAGCTTTCGTAAAGCCGTGCAAGGAGCGTGTTTCCCGTCGCCTTGAAGATGGTGGCGTGGAGCACCGTGTTCCAATAGGCTCCAAGCAAAGCCTCCTGCGGATCGCGGTCGGCGTGGAGCTTTTCGAGAACGAAGATGCACTCGTCCATCTTGGCCAGGTCGCGCTCTTTTCGCCGGAGCGCGGCGAGCGCGGCGGCTCCGGGATCAAGGAGCTGGCGTATCTCCATCACCTGGGAGAGGAGCTCGAGGGGCCACACCTGGGCCTGCCCCAGGACGCGCCCGATCTCGCCGACCTTCTCTTCGGCGAGAAAAATACCCTGCCGGTCGCGTATATCCAGAACGCCCAGCGCTTCAAGTGCGATAAGAGCTTCCCGGAGGAGCGGCCGCGTCGTTCCCAGAATAGCGGCAAGCGCCCTTTCGGGGGGAAGTTTGCCCTCGGAAACGATATCTCCCTCGGTGATCAAATCGGACAGTCTGTGTATCAGTTCTTTTCGAGTTTTGTTCATGGACGCCTCCTCAAGGCGGGTATCGACATGATACTATCGATTTGTTAAAAATTGAACTTGAAATTTTCAGTGCATTTATCTTGTGTTGCTTTGGGGGCTATGATACTATAGTCGCCATATAATTGGAATACCTTGGTCGACCAAATTGCGAAAGAAGGTCTTTTTTTTGAAAGCGGGTGTTGCAGGTTGTCGCATGACTACGATGTACTTGTCGTCGGTGGTGGAGTAGTAGGGTGCGCCATCGCCCGGGAGCTGTCGCGCTTCAAAACGAGCGCCGCGGTCCTCGAAAAGGAGATGGACGTCGGGCTCGGTACGAGCTGCCGGAACAGCGGCGTGCTCCACGCGGGTTTCAACTACGCGCCCGGATCGTTGCGTGCGGTCCTCGACGTGAAGGGGAACGCGATGATGGACGATCTTTGCCGCGATCTCAAGGTGAAGATCAAGCGTATCGGCAAGTTGACGGTCGCGCTCGACGAAGAGGACGAAAGAACGCTCCGGCGCCTCCTTGAACAAGGACGGGCGAACGGCGTCCCCGGGTTGGAGATCATCGGAAAGGAACGGATGCAGACGATTCAGCCGGGCGTGGAGGGGTACATGGCGCTCTACTCGCCCACCAGCTCGATCATCTCGCCCTATGCGCTCACGATCGGCCTTGCGGAGAATGCTCTCGCCAACGGGGTGCATTTCCACCTGGGGCAGCAGGTCGTCTCGGTCGCTCCGCTCGCAGGAAAGGGGTGGGAGGTCGGGACGAAGTCGGGAGAACGTTTCACCTGTACAGTGTTGGTGAACGCCTCCGGACTCTTCGCGGCGGATGTCTGCAGAATGGCGGGGATTTCCGACTATTCGATCTATCCCTGCCGAGGCGAGTATTACGTTCTCGACAAACGCCTCGACGGAACGCTCCGCACGCTCATTTACCCCGCCCCGAAAAAGAATGCGCCGGGGCTCGGCATCCATCTCACGCCCACGGTCGACGGCAACATCCTCATCGGTCCGAGCGCCGAGTACCTGAACGATCCGGAAGACCACTCCTGTACGTACGACGTCATGGCGGAACTGCGCCGCGAGGGGAAGGAGCTCCTGGGAGAGATACGCATGACGGACTACATCCGCAACTTCGCCGGTATCCGCCCGAAGCAGACGCCTCCCGAGGTCGGCGGCAACAAGGATTTCGTCATCGAAGACAGAAAGGACGCGAAGGGGTTCGTCAACCTCGTCGGCATCGAGAGTCCCGGCTTGACGAGCGCCCCCGCGATCGCCGAGATGGTGCGTGGAATGGTGGAAAAGCACATCCCGCTCCTTCCCGACCCTTCGTTCAACCCCGTGCGTCCCGGCAGTCCGTTCTTCTTCTCCGAACTGCCGGCCGATGAGCGCGCGGCGATGATTGCGGAAAACCCCAACTACGGCGAGATCATATGCAGGTGCGAGAAGATCACGAAGCAGGAGATTCTCGACGCTATCAGGAATCCTCTGGGCGCACGGACGCTCGTGAGCATAAAATACCGCGCCCGCGCGTCGATGGGGCGCTGTCAGGGCGGCTTCTGCGTGCCGCGCATCACCCGGATCCTGCGCGACGAGTTCGGCTGGAATCCGGAGGACTTTTTGAAGCGGGGCGGCTCCTCGCCCATGTTCGTCGGCAACGTCCGGCCGAAAGGAGGCGTATCCCGATGAACGCGAGGACATTGAAGACGACGAAACGAGACGTCGTGGTCATCGGCGGAGGCCCGGCGGGCCTTGCGGCGGCCATCGCGGCGAAAGAGGCGGGGTGCGGCGACGTGCTTCTGATCGAGCGCGACCGGATTCTCGGCGGTATCCTCAACCAGTGCATCCACGACGGATTCGGGTTGCACACGTTCAAGGAAGCCCTCTCGGGACCGGAGTACGCGGCGCGGTACATCGACAGATTCCTCGAACTCGGTATCGAGGCGATGGAGGAGACGATCGTTCTCTCGCTGACTTCCGACCGGGTGATCGAGCTCAGCACGCGCGGCACGCTGCGCCGTATCCGCGCAGGGGCGGTCATCCTCGCGATGGGGTGTCGCGAGCGGACCAGGGGCGCCATCTCGATCCCCGGAAACCGGCCGTCGGGCGTGTACACCGCGGGCGCCGCCCAAAATTTCATGAATCTGGAGAACATCATGGTGGGGCGGAAAGTATGTATCCTCGGGTCGGGAGACATCGGGCTGATCATGGCGCGGCGGATGACGCTGGAAGGGGCTTCCGTCGAGGCGGTCTTCGAAATTCTGCCGTACTCCAGCGGCCTGCCCCGGAACATCCAGCAGTGCCTGAACGACTACGATATTCCGCTTTTCTTGAATACTACGGTGACGGAGATCCTCGGCAAGGGGCGCCTTGAGGGAATCAGGGTCGCCTCCGTCGGGGAGGACCGTGCGCCGATACCCGATACTGAACGCTTCGTCGCCTGCGATACGCTGCTCCTGTCCGTCGGACTGATCCCGGAGAACGAACTCTCGCGGGATGCGGGCGTCGCCATGGATCCCGTTACCGGGGGAGCTGTCGTGAACGACTCCTTCATGACGTCCGTGGACGGTGTCTTCGCCTGCGGAAACGTGCTCCACGTCCACGACCTGGTCGACTGGGTCTCGGTGGAGGCCGCGGAAGCAGGGAAATTCGCGGCCGAGTACGTTCGCAGCGAGCGAGGGACGTCGTCCGGCCGTATCCCGGTGAGGCCGGGGGCGGGCGTCCGGTACACGCTGCCGCAGAGCGTTTCGGGGGAACGCGACTGTATACTTTCCCTGAGGGTGGCCGCTCCGTGGCGCAATCGGTGTATAGTTGTCAAGGACGGCGAGCGGGAGGTTGCACGAAAGAAGGAGATGCGCCTCCACCCTGCCGAGATGATCCGTATTCCGCTGAAGAAAGAAGCGCTTTCGGACTGCTCCTCACTGGAGGTGACGGTGGAATGAGTACTCGCGAACTGACCTGCGTCGTCTGCCCGGGCGGCTGCACGATCGTTGTCGACGTCGATGACGACGAAACGCCCGTCGTTACCAGGATACAGGGGAATACCTGCCCTCGCGGAGAGGCGTGGGCGCGGCAGGAAGTGGAAAACCCCATGAGGACCATTGCATCAAGCGTTCCGGTGCGCGGGGGAGATTTCCCTCTCGTCAGCGTCAGAACGCTTCGGCCGATACCGTTGACGAAGATACGGGAGGTGATGGAGGAAATCCGTATACTGTCTCTGGAGGCTCCGGTGGAGATCGGGAGCGTGCTGCTCTCGTCCCCCGCCGGCTGCGATACCGAGGTCGTTGCGACCCGGAGAGTGAAGGCCGCGGCGCCCTGCGCGGAGGCGTAAGGCGGGGTGCGCGTGTCCGAACGGAATGGCGAAGCAGTTTTAAATCAGAAGGAGGGAATCGTTGTGAAAAGAGTTCTTGTTGCAGTCCTTGTCCTTTTCGCTTTGTGCGCGGCAATCGGGGGCATGACCGTAGAAGCCGAGGCGAAGTCGTACCGGATCAACATCGCGACCGCCACCACGGGCGGGGCCTATTACCCCATAGGGAACGCGATGGCGCAGATCTGGTCCAGAAACCTCGAAGACGTCCGCAGGGCCTCCGCTCAATCCACGGCGGGAACGCCGCAGAATGTCGAGCTCATGAGGGACGGCGAAGTGCAGATAGCCTTCGGACAGAACGGGATCTGCTACTATGCATACTACGGCAAGGGAATCTACGACGGCAAGCCTCCGTACACCGACCTCCGGGGAATGTTCACGCTCTACCCGAACGTAATGCACTGGCTCGTCCGCAAGGGCTCCGGCATTCAGTCGATCGCCGATTTCAAGGACAGGAAGTTCGTTCCCGGACAGGTCGCAAGCGCGACGGAGATCAACAGCCGGGAGATGATGGAAGCCTACGGCCTCAATTATATGAAGGACGCCGGAGAAGTGAACGTGACCGCAGACTTCGTCGGATACAACGAAGCAGCCGATCTGCTGAAGAACGCCCAGACCGACGGAACGCATATCGCCGGCGGACTGCCCACGGCCGCGATCATGGACGCTCTCTCTTCGGGAGTCGCGGAGCTTATCTCCATCGAAGAAGACAAGATTGCTGAGATCTCCGAGAAATACCCCTGGTACTTCCCCTTCACGATCCCGGCGGGCACCTACCCGAATCAGGACAAGGAGATCAGGACGCTTGCCCTTGCGAACATTCTCTTCACCGACGCCAATCAGGATGAGGAGCTCATCTACATGCTCACAAAGGCGACGTACGACTACCACGAGGATCTTGTGAACGCTCACCGGGCGACCGCCTACACCGTTCTCGAGAACGCTTTGAAAGGAATGACCGTTCCGTTGCATCCCGGCTCCGTGAAGTACTTCAAGGAAATGGGCGTCGACGTTCCTGAAAAGCTTATTGCGAAGTAGCAACCGACTGAAAGCGGGGAGGAGGCGGAGCCTCCTCCCCATCTGTGTATTTGGAGGTAGAGAGAGTGACACGACAAAACGATCTTCTCAAGCAACTCCCTGAAACGGACGCGGAGCGCGCGGCTGAAAAGGTCCTCGAAAAGGCCGACGCCGAAGCGCGCTTCCGGAAGTACGGCGGCCGCTGGGCCGTCGCGGTGACTGTTATCGCCGTGGCCATGTCCATCTTCCATCTGTATACCTCGGGGTTCGGAACGTTGATGGCCATGAAACAGCGCAGCGTCCACCTTGCCTTCCTGGTGCTCCTCACATTCCTTCTGTATCCGGGATCGAAGCGAGCGCCCCGCAACAGACCGTCGGTGGTGGACTGGATCTGGATTATTCTCTCGGTTTCATCGAGTCTCTATATTTTCTTCACGTTCGAGGCCTTCAGTATGCGCGGGACGGCCATTCCGCTGGATATCACGATGGGCGCGATCCTCATCGTCTGCGTCCTCGAGGCGACGAGGCGCTCGGTCGGCAAGGAGCTGATGATCCTCGCGCTGGTCTTTCTCGCCTACGGCTATTGGGGCGAGTACATTCCGGGCGTTCTCGGACACACCGGGTTCACCTACAAACGGATCGTCTATCAGCTGTTTCTTTCTTCCGAGGGTATCTTCGGCATCTCCCTCGGCGTCTCCGCGACGTACATTTTCCTGTTCATTCTCTTCGGCGCCTTCCTCACCGAGACCGGAATGGGGCGTTTCATCAAGGACCTGGCGATGTCGCTCGCGGGCCGCACCATCGGCGGCGAGGCGAAGGTCTCGATCGTGGCCAGCGGCCTTATGGGGATGATCAACGGCAGCGCGGTGGGGAACGTGGCCGCCACCGGGACGTTCACCATCCCGTTGATGACGGGGGCGGGATTCAAGCCGGTTTTCGCCGCGGCGGTCGTGGCGGTCGCGGGAACCGGAGGAATGATCATGCCGCCGGTCATGGGCGCGGCGTCGTTCATCATGGCGGAGTTTTTGGGGTTGCACTACGGCGTCATCATGCTCGCAGCCGCCATTCCGGCGGTCCTCTACTACCTGGCCGAGTACGCCGTCATTCATATCGAAGCGGTCAAGACGGGGATGCGACCGATCCCCAGAGACGAAATCATTCCCCTGACGAAGGTCATGAGGGAGCGGGGGCACCTCATCGTCCCCATCGTTGTGATCGTCTATCTTCTGCTCATCGGAAGGACGCCGCTCTACGCCGCGTTCTACGGCATCATCGCCTCCATCGCCGTCAGCTTCCTGACGAAGGCGACCCGTCTCACATGGAAGTCCTTCTTCAAGGCGATGGAATCCGGCGCCCGGCAGAGCGTCGGCGTCGGTATCGCCTGCGCCGTCGTAGGCAATATCATCGGTATTACGAACCTGACGGGCCTCGGTCTTGTGCTGGGCGACAACATCGTGTCGCTCGCCGGCGGCAGCGTGCTCATCACGACGTTTCTCACGATGATCGTCTGCGTTATTCTCGGCATGGGGTTGCCGACCACCGCGTGCTACATCGTCACCGCCACCATCGCCGCTCCTGCTCTGATGAAGCTCGGCGTCAACCCTCTGGCGGCCCACATGTTCACCTACTACTTCGCCTGTCTCTCGAATCTCACGCCTCCCGTCGCCATCGCCTCCTACGGCGCGGCGGGGCTTTCGGGGCAGAGTCCGTCGGCGGTGGGATGGACAGGGTTCAGGATCTCTCTGGCCGGTTTCCTGATTCCCTTTACCTTCATCTTCAACCCCGAACTGCTTCTGGTGGGCGGCAATTTCGTC
>LVBO01000368.1 GCA_001604435.1 Synergistales bacterium Syner_01 | reverse complement strand
GCGTCTTTGCCGCGCGACACGTCGATGTCGGAGACTGCGGCGGCGGTTCCATCGTCCATCATGGTCAGAGGAATGAACGTGCAGGAGGCGCTTCCCATGGTCGAGCGCTATCTTGACCAGGCGCTCCGCAGGGGCCATACGAGCGTCACGGTGATCCACGGAAGGGGAGAAGGAATTCTGCGCCGAGAGATCCACGCGCTGTGCGCCTCCCTGAAGTATGTGGAATCCTACCGTCTCGGAGATGCCGGGGAGGGCGGCTTCGGCGTCACTATCGTGACGTTCGGACGATGATGCCGTTCTCTGTAGGCAGCCATTTCTAAGGCCTTCTCTCTTTTCAATGCAAACGTGCGAAATAAGGGAAGGAAAAACTTTGAGCATCGGCTACCGTTTTTCATAAAGGCTCCCGAGAACATTGCGATTTTGCACACACAATTTTCTCAGCCTTGACGCCGTCCTCTTTCGAGGGTAGAATAAGCTTCGCCTTTCGGGGCGCCGCTTGCGCCTGTAGCTCAGCGGATAGAGTATCGGCCTCCGGAGCCGAGGGTCTGGCGTTCGAATCGCCACAGGCGCGCCATAAAACATAATGAAAGCCGGGTTATCCCCCGGCTTTTGCCGTATCCGGAGGAAACGCCCCGTACATTGTACGAAAGGAAGCGAATAGCCGCAATGACTGCTCCAATCCTCTCCAGCGTTCTTTCCGCCGATGAAAAGAAGAAAAAGTATTCCCTGCTGCTCTCCGGGAGCGCCTTTCGCCCTTCCGGAGGCGGGCAGCCGGGCGACAAGGGGGAACTGATCGGGGACGGATTCCTCTTCCGAGTCCTCGAATGCGAAAAACATCCGGAGGGGCTTGCCGTATCCGGAACGCTTGTTCAGGGTGCGCCAGTTCCCGGAATCTCCCTCGAAGAGCGTATCGACATGGATGTCAGGGCCGCTTTTTCACGCATGCACACGGGGGAGCATATTCTCTCGCGAGTGCTCGAACGGGAGAACCCGCCCCTTCATGTGTACAAGGTCGCGATCGGTGAAGAGGAGAGCGCGGTCTTTCTCACGTTTCCCGGAGAGGTGCGCTGGGACATGCTCTTCGCCGCGGAGGACGAAGCGAACGGAATCGTCGAGCGGAACCTTCCCGTGGAAACGCTCTTTCTTGAACGGGAGGAGGCGGAACAGCTCCCGGGCATCAAGGGAAACTGGGGCAGAATCGCGGACGACACGATCCGGGTCGTCCGCATTCCCGGTTTCGACACCATCGCCTGTTCGGGGTCGCACGTTTCCGCTACGGGCGAAGTCGGAGATCTCTTTATCACTGGCTTCCGGGGCGCGCCTCCCGAATGGGAAGTGAAGTTCGCCGCGAGGGGGAGAGCTCTGCGCAACGAGTACAGCCGGGTAAGCCGCCGACTACAACGGAACGTGGGGTGTCCGCTTTCGCGGCTTGAGGACGTCTTCTCCGGACTGCGGGACGAGAACGCCGCGCTCGCCAAAACTCTGGAGAAAGCTGCGCAGTTCCTGTCCATCCCGTGGGAGCGCTCCGAAACATGCGGCGTTCCGCTGTTCACGGCGGTTCTTCCAGCAGTGCCGAAGGAGCTGGTAACTGCTGCGGCGCGCAAGTGGTCCGACGCCTATCCGGAGGGAATCGCTCTTCTGTTGCTCCCCGATCCGGAGAAGAAGGGGGGCGCGTTTTTGCTTTATCGAGGAGCTTCGGTCGATCGCGATTTTTCACGCTTTTTGAAGTCGGCGCCCTCTCTTGAAGCGCGGGGAGGGGGGCGAAGCGACTGGCTGAACGGCGCTTCGTCCTGTATGGATCCGGGAGTATGGACGCAGGAAATAGAACGGTATATGTCGGAATAAAAAAGAAGGCGGCCGAAGAGCCGCCTTCTTTCATTGAGAACCCGGGAAAGGCGCCGCTACTTGATAGCGGGAACCTTCATGCCATTCTCGGTGTAGAACTTCGCCGCGCCCGGATGTACGGGGACGGAAACACCGTCGAGCGCCGTCTCGAGAGTGATCAGCTTCGCCTTCGCGTGGACCTTGTGGAGGTCGGCGATGTTGTCCCAGAGGGCTTTGGTGAACTTGTAGACGACTTCGTCGGAAAGCTGCGCGTCGCAGACGAGCATGGCCATGACCGCGGGAGTCGGGGTGTCCTGATCGACGCCGTTATAGGTTCCTGCGGGGATGACGTCTTTGATGAAGAAGGGGAACTCCTTGACGAGCTTGCTCATGAACTCGTTGTTGAAGCTGACGAGGCCGATGTCATGGGTGGTCGCCAGATCCATGAGGGAGGATGTGGGGTAGCCCGCGACGACGAAGCCGACATCGAGCTGGCCGTCCTTGAAACGCTGGGTGGTGTTGTTGAAGTCGAGGAAGTCGGTCTGCATGTCGGCGAATTTGATCCCCGCCACTTTCAGGATCGCGGACACGTCGCCGAGCACGCCCGAGCCGGGAGCGCCGACGGAGACTCTCTTTCCTTTGATGTCCATGATGTCGCTCACGCCGCTGCCCTTGAGGGTGACGCAGTGAACGTGCTCCGGATAGAGGGATGCCACTACACGGATATTGTCGTACCGCTCCTTGAACGGAGACATTCCCTTGGCGGCCCAGAAGGCGATGTCGTTCTGCGCGAAGGCCATCTCGATCTGATGGGTGCCGATAAGGTTGATATTGGCTGCGGAAGCGTTGCCGGTTTCGGAAGTGACCTGGAAGTCGGGGACGTTTCTGCTGATGATCTCGGCGATACCTCCGCCGAGAGGATAATAGGTGCCGCCCGTGCCGCCCGTTGCGATGGAGATGAACGTTGTTGCGGACGCCGCGCCCGCGAAAATGGAGACCATAAGAAGAAGAGCAAGACCCGCGGTGATTTTCTTTTTCATATGTGTATTCCTCCTCGGTTAAATTTGTGGTGCTTTCGATATTTCGAAAAACTCGCGTCTACAGGAGTCCCTCCTTTACGTTCGGATGCCGTGTTTCCTTTTCCTCCTATAGTATAGGACGAATTCCCCGGGGTATCAAGAAACTCCTGTGTTTTTTCTTGAAACACTGGAAGGAAAAGTGACTCTTGCCAAAAATTCCTTTATAATGGCATGCAGAACTCACCAGAGAGGAGCTGTATGTTGTGATCTGGAAAAACATCTTCAAAAATCCCCAGGATGAAGACGTCGAGGAGGAACCCGTCGAGATGGAGCTTTTGCAAGGGATGGAGGAGGATCGGGAGCCCGTTACGCTGCAGATGAACGGGCCGCGCGCGGAATCCGAGCGAAACGGCGTCGAACTTAATCTCAAGATACGCATCGACGACGAAAACCAGGCGGGGAGAGCCGCCCTTTTGTTGGCGTCCACGACGACCAGCGAAGCGGAGAGCGTCTTCAAAAGGGAGTTGGCTTCACTTGGCTGGAAATCGGTGGCGACGGAAGTCGGGGGACTGGCGGGAGACCTTCCGCAGAAGATTACAAGGGCGCTGGTGGGGGCTTCCCTCAATGCGGGGGTTGTGGAAAAAAAACGGAACGAGATGCATGCGCTGATGCACGCCGCACTTGAAGCTCTGGACGGCTTTCTCGCCGTCGGCATGCTTGAAGCGAGCGTGGGAGCGAAGATCGCCATCGTCCGGAACAGCCGCTGGATCTCCGTCGCCGTCATGGGCGACACGGCCTACCATGCTGTCGCGCATCACGAACGGTGCGGCCTCGGAGTCATGCACATCTGAATGAAAAGAATCGTCAGGGAAGAAAATTTGCTCTTGCGTCCGGGGCCTTCCTGTGCTAAAGTTTCTCTTCGTTTGGAGATATTCGCAAGGCTTTACGATAATTTCGGAGGTGCCCATAGATGAAAAAAGATATTCATCCTCACTACGAGAAGTGCACGGTGAACTGTGCATGCGGAAATTCTTTCGAGACCCGTTCAACGCAGAAGGAGATTCGCGTCGGCGTATGCTCCTCCTGCCACCCCTTCTTCACAGGGAAGAAAGGCAGCCGCGTACTTACGGAGGCCGGACGGCTCGAAAAGTTCCAGAAGAAGTACGAGGGAATCAATTACGGCCAGAGAGACAACGTGGAATAAAACAACGACGAGGGGGCTTCGGTCCCCTCTTTTCCGGAAAGGAAGTGGGCTGTATGCGCTGCGGCGTCCTCCTTCTCTCCTTCACGCCCCGGCCTGACGCTGTCGTAGCCGCCGCGGCAAGGCTCTGTTACAGCGATGTTTCGGCTGCGGAGCTTCTCGCGGGCGAACCGCCGGAGAAGATGCGCGGCCTGTTGCGTCATATCCGCGAAAGCGGTCATTTCTCCCCGTTCGAGCACGCTTCCTTTACCTTCGCCGTGGACGGTCTGAGCCGGGTAACGTCGCATCAGCTCGTCCGACATAGGATTGCTTCCTTCAGCCAGCAGAGCCAGCGGTACGTGACGATGGGCGAGCCCGATGTCGTTGTGCCCCCCTCCATTGCAGAACGTCCCGAACTCGCAGACGAGTTTCTCGAAATGTCCGGATCG
>LVBO01000367.1 GCA_001604435.1 Synergistales bacterium Syner_01 | reverse complement strand
CCCCCCGTACCCTCTGCTGATGATGCCCGGCGTTACGCCGGCTTCCTTGAACATACGGCAGAGCATCTCGACGAACGGCGTTTTGTTCGTTCCTCCCAGCGTGATGTTTCCGACGCTCACCACCGGGAGAGGGGGTTCTTCCGAACGGATCAAACCGTGATCGAAAGCGAAGTTCCGTACGGCGACAACTGTTCGTGCAATCAGGCCGAACGGATAGACGAGAATCCACGGAGAAAAGCGCGTTTCGCCGCGGGCGAAGGAAAGATAGCTTCCCAAGGCGACGCCGACCGATGAGCGGATACTTTGGATCGCCTTCGCCGGAGAGAGACCTGCTCGCACGCCTCCCGCGCCGTTCATGAGGAGACTGTCTCCCCGAGCGCGCACATGCGGTGATAGAGACCGTTGCGCGCGAGCAGCTCTTCGTGCGATCCCTGTTCGGCGATGCGCCCGTCGTCGAGCACGACGATCCTGTCCGCGTTCCGGACAGTTGAGAGTCGATGCGCGATGACAAAAGAGGTGCGCCCCTCCATGGCCTTGTTCATCGCCTTCTGGACAAGCCGCTCGACCTCCATGTCGAGGGAGGACGTCGCCTCGTCGAGGATGAGGATCCTCGGGTTCCGCACAACGGCTCTGGCGATGGCGATGCGCTGTCTCTGTCCGCCGCTGAGCGTGACGCCCCGCTCGCCGACTTCGGTGTCGTAGCCATTGGGGAGGGATTCTATGAAGGAGTGAATTCCCGCTACCTCCGCGGCTTTGACGATTTCCTCCGGAGAAAGCCCGGGCAAACCGTACGAGATGTTGAAGGCTATGGAGCCGCGAAGCAGCAGCGAATCCTGATGCACCACGCCGATCTGCTTTCGAAGCTCCCGAAGATCGACGGTGCGCACATCCGTGCCGTCGACGGAGACCGTGCCGCCGTCGGGATCGTAGAAGCGGGGAATGAGATCGGCGAGCGTCGACTTGCCGGAGCCTGTCGGGCCCACGATGGCGATCTTCTCTCCGGGGCGGACGTCGAGGTTGATTCCCTTGAGGACTTCCTGCCCCTTTACGTAGGAGAAAGAAACGTGCCGGAAGGTGACGCTTCCCTCGATCGCCCCGAGCGGCGCCGGGTTGTTCGGCGAGACGATGTCCTCCGGCGCGTCGAGCAGGGCGAATATCCTGTCCGTGGCGGCAAGCCCTATCTGCATGGAACCGACCACCGAGGTGAATACTCGAATAGGCTGCACGAGGAATCCCAGATAGCCGAGGAAGGCGATCAGTTCGCCCGGAGTGAGTTCGCCGACGACGACGTCCTTTCCCCCGAGCCAGAGGATGAGCGCGAGCGCGGCGATGAGGACGACCTCGATGATCCCGGCGAGGGCCGACTGTACCTGAACGCCGTGCATCACCGCGCGGAAGTTGTCGCGGTTGCTGTTCCTGAACCGGGCGAGCTCCAGATCTTCGGTCGCGAAGGAACGCACGATCCGGATCGCCCCGAATGCCTCCTGCACGACCGAGGAGAGCGTCGCCAGCTCGCTTTGTATGGCGTGCCCCACCCCGCGGAGTTTCTTCGCGGCACGGTCGAGGATGAGCACGGTCATCGGGAGAATGGCGAAGGTGATGAGCGTGAGTTTCCAGTTGATGTACAGGAGAAAGCCTATCATTCCCAAGAAGGTCGCCGCCTGCACGACGAGGTTGACCAGTACGGACGTGACCAGATTCTGGAGAATGGTGACGTCGTTCGTGATCCGCGACATCAGCTCCCCGAGACGCTTCCCGTAGAGATATTTCAGCGACATCCGCTGGAGATGGTCGTAGAGTCGAAGGCGCAGATCCATCACGACGTTTTGCCCTACCCAGTTCATCAGGTACTGGTGCGCGTACGAGGCGATCCCTTTCCCGGCGAAGAGCGCCACGAGGATGAAGGGGAGCGCGTTGAGCATGGCAAGGTTCTTGGCGATCAGGACGTCGTCCACGACGTTCTTGAGCAGCCAGGGCGGCACGACGTTGCACGCCGAGGCCGCCACCATGCATCCCAGCGCGAGAAAAAACCTGCGGGAGTAGGGACGGGCGTAGGCGAGCAGCCGAAGATACGGAGACGGCAAGGCGGTTTTCTCTTCGGGGGTCATCGTTCAGCAAGCATCCTTTCGATATGGTCCGCCATGAAGGCGGCGGCGTTCCGGGGCGCGGAGGAAGAGAGCGCGGCGAGCGACTTCTTGGTCCGGGCGAGGTACTCTTCGTCCAGGAGACGTTTTTCGACTCTCCCGGCGACATCCCCCGCGGAAATCTCGCCGATCATTTCATCGATAACTTCGCGCCCTGCGAGGCGGTTCGGCCACGCCAGAAACCCCGTCCGACGCCCCTTTGATTTGAGGGCGGCTTCGCGCAGCGCAGGACCGAACAGCGGAATCTTCGCCAGCGCTCCGGCGATACCGGGCAGCGGGATATGGCGAAGAGAAGAAAACGGAACCGCGACGAGAAAGGGAACGGAACAGTGCATCAGTTCGAGCGTGTTCGTCCCCGGCTGCGTCACCGCGAAGTCGACGCCGCGAAGCGACTCTTTGCTTCCTCCACGCACAGGGGTCAGGTCCCCGGAGCGACGGAACGCTTCCTCCTCCCCGGGCGAAGCGAAGGGAGAAAGGATGATACGCGCGTCAAGCGACGGAAATGACTCCCGCAGCGCAGCCGCAGTCTCGCGTATCAGCGGCACGGCGTACTCCCTGATGTGTTCCCGACTTCCGGGGAAGAAGGCGACTCCGGGACGGCCCGAAGGTATGCGGCCTTCCCCGTCGGGTGGGTTCACCGTGGCATCCGGCAACTCGGCGGCGAGATCGCCCGCGACGAGAATACGCCCTGTCCGTTGCAGCGTTTGTCCCTCGCCGGAAGAGACGATCGATTCCGCCATCTCGCGGTACGCGGTAAAGAGGGCGGTGCAGCGCTCCATCCCGTTTTTTCGCCCGTACGAGTAACAGAAGAGCGGCGCTCGGGCGCTCGCGGCGAGCATCCGTCCCCAGAGGAGATCGCCGCCGAGCTGGACCACCGCGTCGGGAGCGGTTCCGTTCGCTCCTTTTCCGCGTCTCCGCAGGGAGATCGCCGTCCGAAAAGAAGATTCCGGTCCGGAGACATCCGGAATTCCGAGAGAGCGCGCAATGCGTCGCTCTTCCCCCGACGCGAACTGGCAGGGAAGAATTCTGAGCGATACGTCCCATCGGCGGCGAAGCAGCTCCGCGGCAAAGGGGCGAACCCACCCCCAGAGCTCTCCGGGACCGTTGGTCAACAGGACGACACTCCAGCTCACGGAGACGTCTCCTCGGAGGGGAGCGATTCGGAATTCCGTGCGTTAGCATCGCCGGACAGAATGCGCTCCGCCCAGAATGCAAGCGATCCGGGAGCTCCCATCCCCTCTCTTGCAACACGAAGACCGTCGTGGACGGCGTCGCGGTATTCCGTATCCCGAAGGTAGCGGAGCAACGCTTCCGTGGTATTCTCAGGCGCCGCATGTCGCTGCAGCAACTCGGGATAGATTTCTCTTCCGGCGAGAATATTGGGCAGGGAGATTTTCTGCGTCTTCGCCAGCATCCTCCAGACGCATTCCGAGAGAAAACCTGTTTTATACAGTACGACCATGAACCTGTCGAGCAGCATGGCCTCGACGGCGACAGTACCGCTGGCTCCCGCGGCCGCTGCGCTCCCCGCGAGGAGCTCGCGCCCCTCCCCCTCGAAAATCTCCATACCAAGAAGCTCCCCCTTCATCCACTCCTTCAGGTTGTCGGAGAGTCCGGGGGCGACGGAGAAAACCGGTGAGAACCCCTCGGTCCGCAGCCGAGAGGCGATCTTATGCAGCGTCGGAAGCAGGCGGCGAATCTCCGATCTCCGGCTTCCGGGAAGAAGCGCTATGCGGCGCGCATCCAAAGGGGGGGGCGACGGAGCGACGGAGACGAACTCATCCGTCAGCGGGTGGCCTCGCCATGCGGAAGGGACGCCGCGCGCTTCAAGAAATTCGTGTTCAAAGCGGAAGAGCGGAAGGCAGAGATCCACGTCGCGGGCAAGCGCCTTCACGCGGCCGCTCCTCCATGCCCACACCGTGGGCGGAACCGCGTACACGACCCGCCCGCGCCACCCCCGGGCACGGAGGGACGCAACGAACGGAAGATGAAAATCGGGGCTGTCGACCACGAGAACGGTCGTTACTCCGCTGGTCATAACGGTATCGACCATCTCGGACTTCAGACGAAGCAGCCGCGGAATCGAGGGGAGCACTTCTCCGATACCCATGAGGTGGAGCATGCGGGAGTCCCAGAGTATTTCCATGCCAGCGGCGGCGCTTCGCCCCCCGGCCATTCCCAAGATCCTTCCGCTAAACCCCTTGGAGCGCAGCGTACGCACGACAGCGGAAGCATATCCGTCGCCGGAAAGCTCGCCGCAACTGATGAAAAGCGCTCCGGCGACCATCTCCGCGGTCAAGAACAAGGACCTCCGGAAAGCGGCTTCGAACCGCCCGATATCCCTGCGACCGCAATGCCCCACTTCGCCGCGCATTCTCTGAACATCTCGGGATAAAGCAGCAGCGTCCTCCCCGCCTCCACGGCGAGGCAGGAGAGTCCGGCGGAGCGCATCGTCTCCAGAGTGGAGACGCCGACGACGGGCACGTCGTAGCGTTCGTCCTGATCGCACCGCATCATCTTCACTACGACGCCTTCCGCCTTCGCGCTCCGGCCGCCCAAAAGCTCCCCGGCTCTGCGGATCATGGCGTCCGTCCCTTCCATCGCCTCCACCGCAACCACGGCTCCCCCGGCAACCACGACGGACTGGCCGAAAGAGAGCGGCAGGG